>DATMWO010000176.1:0-3861 GCA_035562475.1 Methanoregula sp. | reverse complement strand
GTCCAATGCTGATATTCATAATTTACAACACTATGTATATTGAATGGACATCAGATGATATAAAGAATGCTCATGTGATAGTGTTGAGATGCAGTATCCGTTCAACGCGAATCAGGTTTGTCCCACCTGAATATAATCCTTATAGAGTCTTTTTGGATGCCGATTTGGATCGTTATTCTGTGCATCCTTAAAAAATCGGCTCTGGAGAATTCCTTTTCCGTGGATATGAAATTCAAGATTCTGGTACGAATGAAGGAGGTGACATGAGCCTTTCCCCCCATGCCGCCCCTGCGCTGAGCGATGATGACGTGGCACCTGTTCGGGAGTTATCGCATCGGGGGAGGCAGGAGCTGCGGGGGTAAAACCCCCTTGAGCGTTTAGCGGTAATTGAGCATTTCTACAGAGCACATCTCTTCACGTTTTATCAAAAAGATCCATTGATAATGAGCTCGTAAAAGCTTCAGCTTTTGCCTCCGCTCCCGCCTCTGTGGCCACCCCAAGATGCGATAGAACCGATAATCCCCAAAAGAACCAAAAATCCATTTGTCACAAAATGAAATACTTTTCCTGTCTTTGAATTTTGTACCTTCTCACGTCTTAAATCAATTTTTTAAATGGTTAATTGGGACTATACCCTTTCTTTTATCCTGTTGCGGATTCTCTTTCATTTTCTCTCCTCTCACCAATGCGAATAGCCTGAAATTTTCCAATGCAGCGAAACATTTTACAATCATCACAATAACAAATCACATATGCAAGTTCCCTTGAAGGATGGGGTGGCAGTTTCTGACCGGAACGTCAAGATAGCAATTGTTGGTATCCTTATCGTTGTCTCTGTTTTCTGTGAACTCGTTATGCATCTCTGGCAGAATATCGACATCGGCTACACCCATTTTTTTTATGTCCTGATCGTCATTGTGGGAATCTGGTTCCAGAAAAAAGCGATCTGGCTTGCCCTGATACTTGCCGCGATACATCTTGCGACCTCCTATATGGTCAGCGGAGAAGTACTGTGGGGACCGATTGTTCGTGCCTCCATGTTTGTTCTTGTTGCTATCCTTGTAGCCATGCTTTCTGAAGAAAAAGAAGAATACAGCAAGGCCCTTTTGGCCTCAAAGCAGGAAATTGAAAAGAAAAATGCGACGCTCATCGGATTTATGGTCGAGTACACCCAGAGGATGAAAAACCCCATGCGCCTGAGTCTCTGGAATCTGATGGAAATCAAGGAGACCCTGGAAAAAAATTCCGGGGTAGCTTCACCGGAAACCCTTGACTCCCTTCAGGTCCAGATCAAGAATATGGAGCAGATCCTTGAAACCCTGCAGTTTCTGAATGCAGCAGTCGTAGAGGGATCCTCTGACATTCCGGATGCCTACCGGGAATTTTTAACACGGTGAGGAGAAATTTTATGACTTTTTCCATTAACCTGTCCGGAGAACAAAAACTCTATCTGGTGATGTCAGCTCCTGACCACCTGAAGCTGAATAATATCGAGATCATCCGGTTTTTGATACAGAACAAGAACAGTGTTATCATCGTAACAACAAACCAGCCATACTCCGCCCTTGTAGCATCCTACGAGAAAAATATGCTTGATATCTCGAAGATCCAGTTTATTGATGCGATCACAAAATACGCTATTGGTAAAGTCCCGGCTGAGACAAAGAATTGCCGGTTTATCAACAATCCCTCAAACCTGACCGACCTCGGGATAGCAATTACCGAAGTCCTGAATACCTGTTCCCAGGAGAAACCCTGTATCCTGTTCGACTCGGTTAGTACCATGCTCATTTACATACCCTCAACCAATATCTCCAAGTTCATCCATTTCGTGACAAGCAAGCTCCGGCTCCTGGATTCTCCGGGTGTCTTTCTCGCCGTAGAAAAAGGGCTTGATCCCCTGCTCATGACGCAGCTCACAACCTATGTTGATGCTGTTATTGATATGGAATAAAAACTGCGGGCAAAAACCAAAAAAAAAATATTTTTTCTCACACTCATTCCGGATTTTTGTTCAGGGTCCCTTGGGAACCTTATTTAAAAGACGTTTGCTTCTGAATATACCTCCACCCTGTCCTCCAATATATCGTAGGGTTTAATCTCCCGTGAGTGTTGTGACATTCTCATCTTGACAACTTCGAGAGCGAGGTGAACGTTTGTCAGGTCGCTTGGCCGGACATAGCGGAGCAGAATCACGGTATCGGCCAGGTATTCTATGAGCCCATGACGGCTTGAAAAAATATTATCCCGGTGCGTTTCTGAAGTCATCACGATAGTGCATTGCTTATCCCGAAGCCCTTCGGCAAACTGGTACATTTCCTGCCTGCGTTCTGCATCACTTGTGAAAAGATCTTCAAAAAGAGAAATAGGATCAATCACCACCCGTGTTGCCTTCACTTCTTCAATGAGCCGGGGGAGTTCATTTTTTATGCGGTTATTGGCCATATTAAAATCAGTTGGATCGAGTTTGAGAATATGGAGTGACCTGTCAAGGTAATCTTCAATATCCCAGCCTTTCTGTTTCATATAGGTCTGGATACGGTCTTTACTCTCTTCAAGACTTATATATATGACATTTTCCTGTTTTTCCAGTCCTTCCCATATAAAATTCAGGGAAAATGTTGTTTTCCCCGTACCATAGGTTCCGATAATCACACCGATGCTTTTAGAGATGAGACCCCCACCCATCATTGCATCGAGCCCGTCAATTCCGATTTTTACTCTCTCTGTGTTCATATGACCACCCGGATATTGCTCACTTCAAATCCACTGGCAGTGGAGATACGGACTGCAAATTTCACCAGATCGCGCTCTTCGAGATGGGGCATTACTCCCCGGAATTTTTCGAAATACATCACACGTTGCCTTCTGGCACCGGAGCTCTCCTCCCATTTGAAGAGCAAAACAGCATCGGCGATATCTGCCAGTTCTTTTTCTTTGGAAGAATCAAGAATACCCCGGCTGAGCAGCAGGTACAGGGTGATGTTTCTCTGTTTTGCCACACGTTGTAACCCCCGAAGGAATCCCGTCAGGTTGTTCCAGAGGGCCGGGGTATTGCACTGGGCCGCAATTTCTGTTACAGAATCCAGAACAACAAGACTGTCTGGTTGAACATCATTTATCACCTGTGAAATCTGGACAAAAATACTTTCATGACCCGACCGTTTCTGCAATCGGGTTTTCGTATCACCCTTGCAATACCATTCGTCAGGAACCATACTGCCGTCAAAATAGTGTTCTGAAAGATCATCAAACTGGATCCTGTCCACGAGCGTGGGGATATCATCGATTGAAAACGAATTGATGATCTCCTGCTTCACCTCCTCTTTTAACCGGGTAAATGTGATGTACCGCACTTCCCGGGGAGCGATAGCACCCTCTTGTGCACCGCCTTTCCTGGCGTTTATCGTATTTACCAGGGAACTGAACACGAATTCATAATTGCCTGCCCCAAGATCCCCGAGAAGAAGGATAACGGATCCTGCAGGTACTCCTCCACCAAGGATCGGGTCGAGAGATCCGATACCTGTTGGCATTTTTACGTTCTTCAATTTCTGCATAAAAATATCCTCATAAACGATAGATTTGACTTCTTAAAAGAGACTCTCGTAGGTATTTGTGATAAAGATATCTGTCGTTTTATTAAAAACGGATGAGGAAAACGACATAAAAACTCTGAAGCGCCCTGAAATTTCCTGAAATACTGCATAATTATATAAAATGATCTCCCGAATTATTATTCGAGAGAATAAAAATGATTCAGCGAAAAGGAAGGAGGATGAGCACTATCCAGATAGTCCGCGTTTTCATATCCTTTAAAACTTTAAAAAGTAAGGGTGTTCCTCGAGGCAACGGATGTAG
>DATMWO010000175.1:0-4670 GCA_035562475.1 Methanoregula sp. | reverse complement strand
GTTGGAGGGGGGATTGAAAAACTGATCAGTGTTGGTACATCTGCCGATGAACGAATCGTTATTGACGGATGCCCGGTTGCATGCGCCAAAAAAATAATGGACGACAAAGGCCTGACAATCGACCACTATGTGATGATCACCGAGCTTGGAATTGTAAAGACCCCCGGACCCGGTTTTAATGAAAATGATGTCCAGACCGTAATCGCTGCTGTGAGAAAATAATAACTTTAATTGTATGATTCTGAGCTCCGTTGAGGTTCCCGCATGAAAATATTGATTACCTGTTCTGGTCTCTCCAATAACGGTCGACTGACTACACAGGTAGCAACAATACTCATGTCCCGTCATCCGACTGATTTTACCTGGTTAAAAGCGAGTACAGATCTGGAGAAAATCTCAGATGCATCCATTGATTCTGACCTGATCATCATTATTGAAGGTTGTTCTGATCACTGTGCTTCAAAAAAAATCATTGAAATGGGTATTAAAGGAGATTTTCTTCTGGTTGCAACAGAACTCGGGATAGAAAAAAACGGAATGGCAGAGGTTCAATGGAGCGACGTTGAAAAAATGCTTGGGGCCGTTAAACAGCAACTAGCCGGGGTGTAACATCATGCAGGATTATTTACAGATGTTCGCCGACTGGGTAACCTACTCGGTCCTTGGACTGATACAGGGAACCCCGCTCGCTTCGTCTGTGAACTTTTTCATTTACGACTCGATAAAAGTCACCCTGATGCTGGCAGTGATCGTCTTTCTTGTAGCCATTGTGCGGACCTACATCACACCACAAAGAGTGAAGAAATGGGTTGCAGGGCGGACCGAAGGTGTCGGAAATGTCGTAGCAGCAGTTCTCGGTATCCCCACACCATTTTGCTCCTGCTCGGCGGTTCCTTTGTTCATCGGCTTTGTGGAAAGCGGTGTACCGCTTGGGATCACATTCTCTTTTCTCATTGCCTCGCCGCTTATTAATGAAGTTGCGGCTGCCATGCTTCTCGCTATGTTCGGGTGGCAGATAGCGCTGATCTACATTGTGTCCGGACTCATTATCGCGATTGTCGCCGGTATTATCATAGGACGCCTCCATCTCGAGAGCCAGGTTGAGGAATTTGTCTGGAAATGCAAGATGCATGACCAACCGGACAAGGTGATGACGTGGAAGGACCGGCTCACGTTCGCGAAGAACGAATCAAGGGACATCACGCTGAAAGTTCTGCCCTACATCCTGATCGGTATTGCAATCGGTGCGATTATCCATGGATATGCCCCAGCGGATTTCCTCGTTAACGTTGCAGGTCAAGACAATCCACTTGCTGTTCCTATCGTAGTGCTTATCGGAATACCACTTTATTCGAATGCAGCGGGTATGATTCCAATCCTCGAAGTTCTCACCTCAAAGGGAATGGCCATGGGTACTGCATTAGCATTCATGATGGCGGTCATCGGGCTCTCGCTCCCGGAGATGATTATCTTGCGCAAAGTGATCAAGCTAAAACTCATTCTGATCTTTGCAGGAATCCTGTTCGTATCATTCACGCTGACGGGATATTTGTTTAATGCGATTCTGGGATAAAAACTATGAATAGTCCAAAGGAACCCTATGATATCTGATGCTCCGGATCATGCCAATCTCCCAACCAGAAACACGAAATAATGAAGGTAAAAAGAATGGAAAATAAACAACCCTGCACATGTTCGTGCATGCCCGGTGAACAATCACCAGATGGACGTTGCATGAACGCTGCCAATCTGGCACATAGTATTCGAACAACAACAGGCAGCCTCACTTTTGCTCATCATCTTGACCACTTTCTTGCCCGGTGGGGCTGGAACCGCGGGGGGCACCGGGTGGAGCCCGGTCTGTTCCAGCTCGGGAATCCGGGATCGGACTCCCCTGTCTTTGCTTCGGCAAATTACACGCTCAGCTTCGATGCTCTCCGGTCAGCACTTGACGGTACAGATGCCTGGATCCTCGTCCTGGACACAAAAGGAATCAATGTCTGGTGTGCTGCCGGCAAAGGGACTTTTGGGACAGATGAGCTTGTCAAACGGATTCAATCAGCAGACCTGCAGGCAATTGTCAGCCACAGGAAGATCATCGTGCCACAGCTCGGGGCGCCGGGAATTTCATGGCCAGAAGTGATGAGAAGGTCCCATTTCCTGGTCGAATACGGCCCGGTACGGGCATCCGATCTTCCTCAATACCTGAAGACGCATATTGCAACACCGGAGATGCGACGGGTACAGTTCCCATTTAAAGACAGGATAGTCCTGACACCGGTGGAATTTGTCCATCTCGCACTCCCTCTCTTTGTTGTGACGGCTTTCCTCTGGTTCTTGGCCGGCCCGGTTGCCGCACTTGCGGCGATATCAGCGGTAATTGCCGGGACGGTAATCTTCCCTGCGCTGCTGCCGTTTATCCCGACCCATGATTTCTCGACAAAAGGGCTCCTTCTCGGAGGACTTGTTGCCATTCCGTTCGCAGCTTCTTTTGCAACAGTTCCTGCAATCCCGTTCTGGGCAAATACACTCGCTGCTGCTTCGGCTCTCCTGATCATTCCTGCAGTAACTGCATATATTGCCCTTAACTTTACCGGATGCACGACATTCACTTCACGGACCGGTGTCAAGAAGGAGATTTTCCGGTATGTTCCTGTCATGGCGGTCATGGCAGGGTTGGGGATTACTGCAGGACTCATCCTCGGTATAAGCAGGCTTCTGGGGGTAATCTGATGTTCGACTCGTATACAGAAACCACACTCCGCTACTATCCCGAACGTTGTATCAACTGCAAACGATGTACACAGGTCTGCCCTCATACTGTCTTTGAACCGGGATCTGATCATGCAGAGCTTGTCCGTCCTGCATCCTGTATGGAGTGTGGGGCATGTGCACTTAATTGCCCTGTGCAGGCAATTGAAGTCCAGAGCGGTGTTGGGTGTGCGTGGGCAATGATAAGTGCTGCCCTGCGAGGTAAGGATATGGACACCGAGTGCAGCTGCGGCGGAGAAGACAACTCCTGCTGCGCAACCCCAAAGGAAGAAACAAGTAATTGCGGGGATATGTAGTTTTACGAATTTCATGATAGGCCAACGGAATATCCTTCAAGGTAATGACAGGTCAACAGGATATTGAGAACAGGAGAAACATCATGACAAAATCTGATGATGCTCTGGAGGATTTTAAGAATGGATTCACCTGCTCTTCGGCAGTGTTTTCTGCGTTTTCTGAAGAGATGGGGCTGGATCGAAAGACTGCAAAGAAGATTGCCTGTGGTTTTGGTGCAGGCGTCTCAAAGACCGGTAATATGTGTGGTGCGGTTTCCGGGGCAATTATGGTGATCGGCCTGAAATACGGGAAAACAAAGCGGGGTGATAATGCAGCAACCGATAAGACGCGGGAAACGGTCCAAAAATTTATTCAGGATTTTACCCGGCGTAATGGATCCATCAACTGCACAGAACTGCTTGGGTATACCTTAACTAAACCGGAGGAATATGAGAAAGCACGCGATAACAAACTGTTTGTGACGAAATGTCCTGACCTTGTTGGCGATGCCGTTCTGATCCTGGAAAAAATACTCTGAAGGTGAAGTTAGATGAATTCAATGGAACAACCAAAAAATAACTGCCGATTATCATTGGCGATCTGATACTTTGTGGGAGATTGGATTAAAATGGCAAATAATTCCGGGGGATTGGGCTGGGTTGAGAAACTCTTGGCTCTCTGGATATTCCTTTGTATTATAATCGGGTTAGCTATCGGGAAGTACTTCCCCGAATTCAGCCAGAATCTCGCAATCGGTATCCCGATAGGATTATTTTTAATGATCTATCCGGCGATGACGAAGATCGAGCTGGGAGAACTTAAAGATGCCTTCAAGAGTAAGAAACAAGTTGCAATCATTGTTTTTTTTAATTACTTTGTCAATCCCTTCCTGCTCTATTTCATCGGATGGATTTTCTTTGAGCAGATCCTGCTGGGTTTGGGTTGGATTACTCCTGAAACCGCCAGTTACCTGTGGACCGGGCTCATCCTGCTCGGTGTTGCTCCGTGCATTGCCATGGTTCTGGTATGGACTGACTTAGCCAAGGGTAACGGCCCTCTCGGAATCGTGCTCATGGCATGGAATTCCATCATCCAGATTTTTACGACTCCCTTCTATATCGCTCTCCTCGTCGGCACATACATTGCCATCGATTTTGTCCTTATCGCCCAGAGTGTTCTGCTCTATCTCGGTCTTCCCTTGCTTTTCGGGGTCATTACCCGCAGGGAAGTTATCAAACGAAAAGGAGTGGAATGGTTAAACACCAAACTGATACCGCGCTTCAATGTCCTCCAACTGCTTGCATTACTGTTTACCATGGTTGTCATGTTCTCCCTGAAAGGTGAGGTGATTATCGATAACCCGAGCATAATTTGGCAGATGGCAATTCCCATAACCCTGTTCTTCTTCCTGCTATTCCACCTCGTTTATTATTCGACCAGACGTATGGGTTACAACTACGAAGATTCGGCGACGATGGGGTTCCACTGCACTGGCAGAAACTTTGAGCTGGCCATCGCAATCGCACTAACTGCATTTGCATCAACGCCGATGGTCGCGGTATCCACGGTTGTCGGCCCCCTTATTGAAATACCCGTTATGCTGGCAATTGTGTGGTTGTCAC
>DATMWO010000174.1:0-4093 GCA_035562475.1 Methanoregula sp. | reverse complement strand
ATGGGTGTCACGGTTATACGAATGGAAGGAACTATGGTAACCGGCCAGGTATCTGATGCTGATACCATCGGCAGCGAAGTGATTGGCAGGGAGCTTCGCAATGCTGCTGATGATCCGATGGTTGAAGCGATTGTGTTACGGGTAAACAGCCCGGGAGGTACACCAGCTGCAGCACAGGAGATTATCCGCGATCTCGATTATGCGAAATCAAAAAAGCCGGTTGTCGTTTCAATGGGGGATATGGGAACATCTGCAGCATATTATGTCAGTGCCCATGCAGACAGGATTTACGCAAATCCTGACACGTTCACTGCCGGAATAGGAGTGATCTGGAAATTTTCCGATATCAGCCGCTGGATGGAAAAGGAAGGATTTAATATCAGCGTCGTCAAATCGGGCAGCAAAAAAGACATGGGAACGACATCACGCCCAATCTCCGATGAAGAACAACAATATGCACAAAAAATTGTGAATGATAGTTTTGAGAACTTCATCACCGATGTGATCACCCAAAGACCTATCACCCGATCAGACATTGATGACGGGAGAATTATCCGGGGTGCAGACGCAATCAGGTTAAATATCGTGGATGAAATCGGTAACCTGAACGATGCGATCAGCGGTGCAAAAACACTGGCCGAATCACGGCATTAAATCATCTGGACCGGGTCTGCCTTCATGAACTCACGACACACCGTTGTTGCGTAATGGCCGGGGGGTAGTGAAAATTTCAACCGGACATCGTTTTTGTCAAGGGATAATTCTATAGCCGTTTTTAATGCGATAGGGCGCCATGCACCATCGAATTTTGTATGGACAAATACCGATGCTTTTTTAAAATTTTCTGCGGTAATGGCATATTTTTCGAGAAGTGCACTGATTGCAAGATCCCCCTCACTCTTTCCTTCGAAAGGATCACTTCCCGGCATGAACAGGGCAATAGTGCACCTCCCGCGCCGGATATGGATGGAGACTGCATTGCTGTTGGTCGAAGTGACACTATCAGTCCGACCATTGGCAAAAATGAGGCGATCACCTTCAAGGGGTTCTGAAAGAGTATGACCATCATCAAACCGCTGACTCAGGGCAGAATTGAACAGGAAAGACTGGAATGCAGAGACAAACATTGACAGGAGTTTTGGCGGCAGCTCTAAAAGCGCCCCGGAATAATCATCCGGGTGCCTGTACAGGTAATGAAGCATCGCCCGTTCGTACGACATCTGCTTCGGGAGGTCATGGAGTGCAGCCGGGATATCCCGGGTAGAGAGAAAAGCTGAACGGACAACCCTGACATTTTCCGGTTCTCCGGAAAATTCCCTGCCAATATAGGTCATCACGGTCTTTTCAAAATCACCCCGGAGGATATATTCCCCTACGAGATGTGTTACCGGACGGGTTGCACCGAAACGCTGGATCCCGAAATAATTGGGAATCCCTTGTGCTGCTGTCTCATTGGTCAGGCGAACCCGGGCTTCCAGGTTATCCGGCAGGCAGTCCCGTATGGCAATGGAAAACCGGTTTCCCAGCAGATCACCTAAAGATAGTGCTTCGTTTGCCTGACCAACCGGCTCAAGGGTAATATCTTTAAGCCTGACTGCAGATACCTGCTCTGGCGTCACCTTGTAGAGGGAGATCACCTGCCGGGTGATGGCGTTGCGATCTTTGGTGCCCGCCCACCCAATCCGCCGGTGACTGATGGCGAGACGTTTTGCAATTTCCTTGATTGCATGCTGGAGCTCCCAGTTTGTTTTGGTAAGTCTGCAGATGAGATAGGGACCGGTTGTTCCGCCTTTTTCCGGTAATGGTATTTCTTCGACGATAAAATCTTCAGCAGCTGCGCGGAGTTTCCCTCCGATACCTTCGGCATCGCTCGCGTAGTACTTCATGCCAAGCAGAAGTTCAAGGGGGTACGTGCTCTGTTTCATAGCAGGGTGAGCATTCCGGTAATTTTATCGAGATCTTCTGTCCTGGCCGGTCCAAGTCCGAGAGCCGTGATTGTGCCCGGGGGTATTTCGGTCATACCAGCATCCTGAATCAGGGATGAAGAGACTCCGGCCCGTTCTGCAATGACCTTGAGTTCATACAGTGTTCGCTCGTCATTTGCCTTGAGCACCACTTTCTTCTGCCCTTCCGAAAGCCACGCTTTCTGGAGGGACTTGTCAGCATTGTTATATGCACCGATCGATGCATGCGCCGCCTGCGCACACCGCTTGCCGCAGCTCATCTTCACGTCATTTCTGATGATAAGGCACTGTTTGTAACGATAATCTGTTACGTGCCTGAGTATTTCACTTTGGGGAGTTTTTGGCATGCCAGAATCTCTTTGGTTTATTGTCCGATTAACCTTATCTTGTAAAAAGTGTATACACTATTTGATATGACTTTGAAAGGATCAACAGCTAAACATCCGAATTGCAACAGCACAAAGCACCCTGCAGGTACAGGTCCAAAAATGATGCGGTTGTACAAAAGGGATAATCGGAAGTTCAAACCCTGCGCTTGGATCTGTCCAGATTGCAGGAATGTTAAGGTTGATTGATCAGAGTATCAGCTGTGCCTCCTGTCATATTCGATCCTGAGACCGGGCAGAAATGCAGGATCAGAATCTGCCCGGTTAATACGCCCCGGGGCATATCTATTTTTCAAGGTATAAAACGAACAACACGGTTATCCGGGCAATCCCGCTGATGGGAGAAAATCAGGAAAAATTAAGGAAAATTTCCTTCCTGCCGGACCCTCATGGTCAGGTCAAGAACACCGTATCCTCCGGTGAATTCAAACGAATAGTTACCAGTTTCCCTGATTACCAGTTGTTTTGGCGTCTGGAAGGAATACGTTCTGCCAATACCATCCTCAGAAACAACTTCCCCGGTATCTTTATTCCTGACAATAATCTCAAACCAGGAATCCTCGTAAGGACGGTTGATCTCGAGGTTTTCTTCATAATAGGTATCAACCATTTTGTATTCCACGTGCTTTATATCAACCAGGTTCTGGGGCGTGACATTGTAATCAATCACCAGGGGAGGATTGCAAAGGGTGAAGGAAACAAGGGGTAAAACCTGGGATACATTCTGATCCGTCAGCGAGTAGATAGTGACATACCCCTCTTCATATTTCTGAGCGATTGAAGGTTGCAGAAATTCACGCCTCACTATATCCGGCGATGCTTTCGGTTCAATCGTAACGTAAGGAGAGATAGTTTCTGAAGCGGAAGGTCTGCCGGTATCTGTTACAACAAGAGGAGCACCAGGAAGTGCTGTCGCAGAGTTGCCCGGCGGAATATTCGGCGGGACCGGGGTATTCACTATGCCCATATTCGGGGGAACCGGATTATTCACTATGCCCATGTTCGGGGGATTCGGATTGAGGGGTACTGCGAGCGTAGCTGAAGAAGAGATCTGGGTTGCAGTACTAATTCCAGGGTCGGAATCCTGTGCGTACAGTGTTGAGGTTAGGGATAGTAACATCGAGAAAATTATGATTAAAAAAAGAAAAATAACCCCGAATATGAGAGTATTGAGTTCTTTTTCGGGTGGGCTGTATGTTCCGGAACCTGACGGTGAACCGTCATAGACTTTTGTTATGGTGCGGGAAGGAGAAGCTGGCGATAATTCATTGATCCTTTTTTCAGTTGAAGGGATCCATGTGACCTCATTTGTGACCGTACTTTTTATTGCAACCGGGACGTAACCCGGTATCGGGGGTCTCATTTTATCAATCCATGACGAGACCTGTTCGTGTTCTGCATTCTCTTTGAGTATTCTCAACCATTTGAGTATCCTCAACCAGGCATCCCGCTCTTTCATCCGCATCCCGGGGGTCTGGGACGAGAAGGTAAGAATCATCTCCAGAGTTTCGCTGGTGCCGGCCTGAAGAGTCAATCGTATGATCTGGTCACCGATTGCATCCTCAGCAGCCTCAATATTCCTGAGCATGAGTAAGGGAATCTCTATTCGCGGCTGAAGATTCGCGGTTTTATCAGTAAAAATAATCCTTTTATTGGTCAGTATACCTTCGACAAAGGTGATCGCGTTGATAAAAATACCTTGAGTGCGCAGGAGGATATGTTCATCACTATCAAGTTCTGGAT
>DATMWO010000173.1:0-3200 GCA_035562475.1 Methanoregula sp. | reverse complement strand
GTGATTACCTCTTCCTTGAGAAAAATAAACCTTACCGGATTTTATAAATCATGTTTCATATTTTATAACAAAGGGGATTGGAAATAATCAGGAGCTGGAATTCATCTGTCAGCTGCACCGCAGTTTTCTGTATCCGTGATTTGATTATTTTCCAATCTCATTATTTTTTTCATACATATCCCCGTTAATTCACCTTCCGCCACCTATGATGTGCTGGAACACCAGCTGGTAGTCATTGAGTTTCTGGCTGATGTGTTTCTTTCCTTTTTCTGTGGGACAATACAATTTGGATTTCCCGGAAACCCTGATCTCAAGGTAGCCGTCCTCCAGAAGATCATAGAGGAGGGCGTACACCCGTGCCTGCGGAATGAGAACCTTGTACCGGTTATGAATCTCATGAACGATATCATAGCCTGAAATCGGTTTATTGAGAAGAGAAAGGACCACCGGTTCCAGTGACTTTTTTACGACGTCATCTATCGTTGACTGGGGCACAACAGACACATTTTCCGCAGGAAATGTATGGTGGGAAAATGAGAGCGTCGTTTCTTTCCCGGTTGATACGATAATCTTGGGAATTCCTTCAGCAAGGGATTTAATCAGGGTATGATCAATTTTTCCGATATTCAGGGCGATGATTCCGGATACAGGAGTACTGTTCTCCTTTTTTGAACGAAGCAGGTTTCTGATAGCAAGAATATCATCGAACTCTTCGGTTTCAGAAAAATCGAGCAGTAATTGCAATGAATTCGTTGTATCGCTGTTCAGCAGGGATTCAGTGCACTTTTCAAGCACTGGCAGCAGGGCAAATAGTTCGTTTCGTTTGAACCGGTGCGTGTAGAGTTCCTTTTTTGAGATCTCTTTGAGAAAATATTTCTGGAGATTTGACTGGGAATACGCAAACAGATTGCGTCCTCCTTTTTTTATACCCTCTTCCAATGCAAATTTGAATATTGGTTCTTTTGCGACCTGATCAGTGTAGAGGAAGAGAACAATATCGGTAAAGATATCCTGTAAAAGAACGGTTTTTATTTCCGGCAAATCGAGATAGGCCAGACCGTCCTCTGTCATCTGGCCAGCTGGTGAAATTTTTTCTTGTGCAGATTTTCTTCGTTTCTGCTCCTCCTTTTCTGTCGCTTTTCGGAACAGTGCCACTTCAATGGCGGCTTTGATTTCCAGTTCATTGAAGGGTTTTACAATATAGCCGTAGGGTCGGACGCTTTTTGCTTTTTCAATTATGGCATCGTCAGCATACGATGTAACAAAAACAACCGGAATATCCAGTTCCTCTGAAATGATTTTTGCTGCTTCGATTCCATTCATCTTTCCGGGCATCACAATATCCATCAGGATAAGGTCAGGGTGGATACGCCGGGCCTTAGTGACAGCATCTTCACCGGAAGCAGCCATACCTGCAACGGTATATCCCATTGCGGTCAGGCGTTCCTCCAGCTGCATCGTGATGATCGCTTCATCATCAACCACAAGTATCTTCGCCATAGATTTAAGTCCCCGCGGAAATTACCGGAAATTCCATACTAAATTCAGTGCCATTCTGTATCTTAAACATGAGTGATCCCTTAAGCTGGTACTGCACCAGGTTCCTTATAAGTTTGAGTCCGAGACTGTGGGCACGGCTGACATCAAAATTGCTCGGTATTCCGATGCCGTCATCCTTTACTGTGATCCGGATCTGCCCATCCTCGTCAACTGCAGATATCTCGATCGTTCCACGTTTCCGTCCTTTGAAGGCATGCTTGTACGCGTTGGAAAGGATCTCATTCACGACCAGTGCGCAGGGAATAGCCTGATCTACCGGGAGAAATATTTCGTCGGCCATAATCTCACAGATGATTTCGTGTCCTTTATGGGAATATATATTTGATAACGCCGTTATCTGGTCCCGGATCTGGCCCGTTAAACTAATCTTTCTGAATTGTTTACTCTCGTACAACCGTGTATGGATCTGCGCCATGGTCTGGATTTTGAGCATCAGATCGGTCAGAATACTGTTTGTGGATTCATCATAGGTTCGCATCCGGGTCATATCCAGCAGGCCGGATATCAGCTGAAGATTGTTCTTGACCCGGTGATGGATCTCACGGAGCAGGATTTCCTTTTCCTGGATTGACGAAACAAGCTCTTCCTCTGCATGTTTACGATCGGTAATGTCCCGGAAACTCCAGACTCTGCCAACCACAGTGTCACCAATTTGCTGGGGTTTTGAATAGCGTTCAAAGATTTTTCCGTCATTAAATTCGATCATGTCAAAGCTCTCGCGTGCAGGATGTGCCCCGAGTTCTTCAATGCTGCCAAGATATTCCTCGGGATTTTTGAGTTGTGGCAGGACATGCATAATTATCGAATTGTTTTTTCCTGATTCCAGCAAATCTTGGGGAATATCCCACATGTTCATAAAATTCTGGTTATAACCGGTGATCCTGCCCTGCAGGTCTACTACGAGGATACCGTCAGCAGTCGCTTCAAGGGATGCGTTGAGAAGTGACAGGGTCTTTTTTAGGTTTGAATCGGTCAGTTTACGCTGCCTGATCTCTTCTTTGAGGGTGACATTCAATTTTGCATATTCAGAAGCTCTCATCTTGTATTCTGATTCAATCTTTTTTCTGTCGGTAATATCCTGACCTTGCGCAATGGTCGAAACAATGGTTTTTCCGTCAGATCCAAAAACAGAAGCCGAGTTCCAGAGTACTGTCCTGATTCCCCCTTTCTTGTGGAGAATCGGTATTTCCACACTTTCCCATCGTTCCCCTTCCATTGTCTTTTTGATACGATCCATGGCGGGGGACAGATATTTTTCGGGTAAAAGGATGTCAAGCTGTTTTCCGAGGACATCCTTTGCTTTCCGGCCGGTAAGGTGCTCAAACGCATGGTTGAACAAGGTAATACGGAATTGTGGGTCCCAGACGATAATTGGTGCGTTGGCATAGGTGATCAGGTTGTCAAGATACTCCTTTGTTTCACGCAGCGCATCTTTCACATGAACCTGCCGAGTAACATCATACGCAACTTCACCGGCAGCAACAATAGTTCCGTTGGCATCCCGGATGGGGGTGTGAAGCACATGATAGACCCTGCGATTCCTGCCAGGGTCACCGAAGGTTAGGGTCTGGTTTACATTTTCACCATTCAGAACTCTGCTCCACTCGTTGATTGACCTCTGCTGCTCGTCAGGATTATCG
>DATMWO010000172.1:0-2298 GCA_035562475.1 Methanoregula sp. | reverse complement strand
GACGTAAGGGATCTGACCTGGGTGGATGGTTTTGATAATCGTCCATGTATCCAGTCCGCGGCGAGAGGGAAACCTGAAACGAGTATTAATTGTTCACTGAACCTTTCGTTGATAAAAAAAGACAATAAGATTATTTTCTTTCCATCTGCGGGAACGGTATAGTGATACCCTCAGTAGCAAACCGTCCGGCTATCTGCAGGTTGATGGCATCTTTTACTTCATCAGTGAGATTGTATTTTTTTGCCCATACATACAGAATAAACTTCAGGCCGGATTCTCCGAATTCACTGAAAAATACCTGGGGGGCGGGTTCTTCCAGAAGGTACCCGGTTTTTTGTATTACCGAATATGAGATGTCAAGCAGGAGCTCTTTTACCTTAGCGGGATCGGTTCCGGAGACAACAGAAACAGGGATTGAAATGCGGAGTTTCTGGTCAGGTTGTGAATAATTCGTGACATAATTCGTGGTAATCTTATTGTTGGGTATTGTGATGATCTGGTGGTCCGGGGTCCTGATCCGCGTGCTACGAACCCCGATATCGGTTACATCCCCATAATAATGTTCGATTTTAACCCTGTCACCGACTTGTAACGGTTTGTCAATCGTAATAACTGCTCCGCCGTAAAAGTTCGAGATAAGGTCCTGGGCCGCGAGCGCAAATGCCAGGCCGATGATACCCGCCCCGGCAAGAAACGGTGTGATATTGACATCAAGATTGACGAGGATCAGCATGATGCCGATAAACCAGATGACGTACCGGGCCGTAAGTTCAAGGAACTCAATGAGCCGGTCATTGAGAGGTCCCTCACCCTTTTCCGCAAGGTCATGACCGTAGTTCAGAATAATATTATGGGCAAGAGAGCTGGCGATCCAGGTTCCCAGCAGGATATAGATCGAATTCAGGACCTCATCTGAAATTGTCCAGGCATACTGTTCGGGAACGATGCCAAAATATTTCAGTGCGATATAGACAGAAACAGCAACGATACCTACCTGGACAGGTGTACCTATCGCAGCAATGATGATATCATCCCAATGGGTCCTGGTGGTTTCCGCGTACTTTTTCAGCCATCGCACAATAGTTCGTGCCAAAATGGCGACGACAATCCCGATGATGACTGTTAAAATCGCGTAAATCATGCCGGTTTCCATACCTATAGTATGGGTGATGCATCAAAAAAATCTTTTTTACCAGGAATCTTTTCAGATTCCCCTCATGCCACTGTCATATCCGATACCTTTTTTGGGTTGAACAGAGTAGTCATCGGTATATAAAAAGAGGAAACGTATGGACCCCTTACAGATTATCGCAATAATCATCGCCCTGATCATTATCCTGGTGCTGTTAGCGCTCAGTATAAAAATTGTCAACCAGTGGGAACGCGTAGTCCTGTTGTACCTGGGAAGATATGTTGGGATACGGGGTCCAGGACTAATCATCATTATACCCTTCCTCAATACGATCCCGTATATCATTGACACCCGGGTGATCACGACTTCGTTTAATGCCGAGCAGACGCTCACCAAGGATACGGTACCGGTGGATGTCGACGCAGTGCTATTCTGGCAGGTCTTTGATGTTCAGAAAGCCGCCCTCGAAGTACAGAACTACAAGGATTCCGTGCTTCTTGCAGCACAGACTGCCCTGCGGGATGTGATTGGCAAGACCATGCTTGCCGATATGCTGGCGGGACGGGAAATGATTGACGCCGAACTCCAGAAGACCATCCAGCGCAGGATTGACGGCTGGGGTATCAATGTCTTATCCGTGGAAATACGGGATGTCGAGATCCCGGTCAATTTACAGAATGCCATGTCCATGCAGGCGCAGGCAGAACGGGAACGCCAGGCACGGGTCATCCTTGGTGATTCTGAACGCCAGATTGCGAAGAGCTTTGAGGATGCCTCAAAGACCTACGCAGGTAACCCTACGGCACTCCACCTCCGGGGCATGAATATGCTGTACGAAGGACTCAAAACAAACAATTCTGTCCTGATACTTGTCCCGTCATCTGTCCTGAACACGATGGGACTGGGAGATACGACCGGTATTATTGCACTCGCCCAGAACATGAAGAAGGAAAAAGAGGAACGTAAGAACGAACCGGCAGAATAATTTTTCATCCCCCTTTTTTCTTTGTGTGTCCCTGTCATAACAATGGACCTGTGTATTGTTCATTGTGTGGCAGGTTTTTCGTTTGCTATCTTCGGGACATGCGTTCCGGTGGGGCCTCCTGAAAATTCCAAAAGAGGATTTTGATCGTTATGCAGAAAAGTTTCCGGCCGTTTCGTAAGAG
>DATMWO010000171.1:0-9403 GCA_035562475.1 Methanoregula sp. | reverse complement strand
GTTTATATATAATTAGTTTCAACCTATACCAAACATTCCTTATCAAGAGGATATCCATGATCACACATCACCAGACAATAGCAAGTATTGACGGGAAAATGGCAAATCTTCCCACCAGAATGAACCAGCACCCCGCGAAGCACCCCGCGAGGGCAGGGTATTTCAGCCTCATTATAATCGCATGTGCTGTTCTTATGATAGCGCCCGCACAGGCACTAACAGGTACCAAATACATGGCAGGAAGCCCCGAACTCTCGGCTTATATATCCGGTTCAAACGAGGTAAGCCCGGGAGACACAGTCCAGCTGAAAGTGATTATCGAGAACAAAGGGGTCAACCAGTTCAAGTTTATCCAGTCAGGAGTTATCGAACGTGATGATCTTCCGAACACGGCAAAATTCCTCACCATATCAATCGCTCCGGGCGATGCCCCGGTCGTTATCAAATCCGATCCCCAGATGCTGGGAGATCTCAAAGGCAGCAGCATCGCAAGCGCTGTAATCACTACAAAGATAGAGCCTGATGCAGGTTCCGGTACCTATTACCTACCTCTTACCATGAAGTACTCCTACCTTGCCGAGGCAGAACAGTACGGAACTGACACGATACAATATTACTACAGAGAGAAAAACGAGACCGTCAATCTGCCGATAACAATCAGGCCGGAAGTAAAGATTGCCGTACTTTCCCAGACAGCAGAGCATCTGAATGCGGGTTCTGAAGGCTATGTTACCCTTGAAGTAAAAAATATCGGTCATGAGAACGGGAAAAATGCCATCATTAAAATTGTTCGTAATGACATGAGTCCTGTATTACCGGTCACAGGAAGCATGTACATCGGGAACTTTTCCGTTGGACAGGTAGTCAGCAGCCGGTTCAAAGTGTCTGTCTCCAGTGACGCCGAAGCGCAGACATATCCGCTGGATGTTCTGGTGAATTACGAGAATGGCGAAGGGGACCAGGCTACATCTGATGTAGAGACAATCGGCCTCCAGGTCGGTAAAAAAATTGATTTCAATGTTACATCCACCCCGAATATAGTCTCTCCCGGCCAGAAGAAAACAATCACCGTCCAGTATACCAATACCGGTGGTGCCACGGCATACAATGCACAGGCACGTATCAGCGCTGTTGATCCTTTCACCAGCAATGATGATACAGCATTTCTCGGAACGCTTGCACCGGGCGACACCAGGGAAGCTGCCTTTGAGATCGCCGTAGACAAATCTGCAACGATCAAGGAGTACGCCCTTGATTCAGAGATCCGGTACCGTGATGCACTGGATAATTCGCTCATCTCAGACCCGATGAAAGTCAGGATTGTAGTCGAAAAAGAAAACTCCCTGTTGGGTAATCCTCTTGTCCTTGCAGGTATAGCGGCAGTTGTCATTCTGGTCGGTTACCTGATCTACCGTCAGAGAACGAAACAAAAGTAACTGGTCGCTTTCATGTCAGTAGCACCTTGTGGGGTCCCCCCAGGGCAACCCTTACTGCAGCAGGAAGAATCTACCCCTTCCCATGACTACAACCCCAGCCATCTCCCATTCACAGACAGGAAGAGCTTCTTATGATTGACAGGATTTTCAAACGACTTGCAGATATCATCAACCACCATCCACGGAGAGTTGCTGTCGTCATCGGGATAATTTTTATCGTCGCCCTGTACGGGATGACCCTTATAACGATGGAGACGGGCAATGATACCTACCTGAATAAGGATTCACCGGAGGGGATTCTCAATAAACATTATACTGACACCTTCTCATCCAACGCTCTCATCCTTATCGTGGAAACCAGCGATCCTCTCAGTCCCCAGGTCCTCAGTTATATCGACGGGCTTGAACATGATATCAGGCAACAGGAGAATGTGGAGGGATCTGCAAGCGTAGCAGGTCTTTTAAAGAGTGCAAACGGGGGCACGCTGCCGCAGTCAAAAGGAGAAATCGACCGGATTGTTGCCAGCATTCCTCCTGAAGTGAAAGAGACGGCAGTCCCGTCAAATGTCCTGACGCTGGTGCAGATTACACTTTCTCAGGGATTGTCTGAGGATGCCAAGAGTGCTACACTGAAAAATGTAGAATCCCTTATCGCACACAACACACCTCCACCGGGGGTAAAGATCTCGGTTTCCGGCAGTGCAGCATTTCAAGAACAGATGAAAGCCGAAATGGGATCGTCCATGGGTGTGCTTATAGGAAGTGCCATGGTGCTGATGGTCATAGTCCTGGGCATATTGTTTGCCTACGCCAGCCACCGCTTCCTCCCCGTGCTCTTCGTAGGTATCGGCCTGACGACGGCACTGGGTTTCATGGGGCTTGCCGGTATCCAGCTCAATATGGCGGTCCTGGGTGCTTTCCCGGTCATGATCGGTCTTGGCATCGATTACGGCATCCAGTTCCATGCCAGGCTGGATGAAGAGGCCCGGAAGGGATCGCTTGACAAAGCCGTGCAGGTAACGGTAACCCGTACCGGGCCTGCCGTTATGTACGCGATGCTTGCTACCTGTATGGGATTTATTGCTATGTTCATCTCGACAGTGCCCATGATCCGCTCATTCGGGCTGGTGGCGATGATAGGCGTCATGAGCTGTTTTGTTATTTCACTTATTGGTATTCCGACGATTGCACATCTTCTTAATTATACCCCTAAACAACAAAAGCCGGAGGTCTGTTACGCGGTTGGCGAAGATGCGTGCGATTACATTCCCTCACAAACTCAGGGGGTCAAAAATAAAAGTGCAAAGAAAAAGAGTTCGTGGTCGTACGGCCAGTTTCTCACCGATATTTCGGTAAAGATTGCGAAAAACCCCCTACCGATCCTCCTGATTGCCGGGATGATCGCCCTGGTCGGTTTCCAGATCGATCCCCAGATCCCCATAGAGACCAGTGAGAATGCTTTTGTTCCCGGTGACATGCCGGCAAAAGTCCAGATGGATAAAGTGACCGGCATCCTCGGCTCGACAAGTACTGCTGACTTCATCATCCAGGGAAGTCGTGTCACTGACCTTGACACCATATTGTGGATGAAGAAATTCCAGGACTATGAGCTCGCCCATCATTCGGAACTTACCCGCGCAACGAGCATTGTCACGTATATTCTCGCGTATAACGGAGGTGTGATGCCCGAGGACCAGAACCAGCTCAACGCCGTTCTGGAGAAGATCCCGGCCGAGGTTACAAAACCGTACCTGAGTGGTTCGATGGAAGGGGTCATCCGCTTCAGCACTATCAAGCTGGAGATGAGTTCAATGAATGACCTCAAGCTCCAGATGGAAAAAGATATCGGTTTCCTTCAGCCGCCGACCGGTATAACCCTTCAACCGGTAGGTTCTTTTTATCTTTTCACCTCTCTAATCAACGGACTCGTATCATCAAAAGAGGCAATGACCTTACTCGGGTTTATCCTCGTCTTTGTGTTTCTCGCGCTGGTATACCGTCACCTTCATGCAATTACCCCGCTTGTCCCGATTATCTTTATTGTCGGGTGGAATGCAGTGGCGATGTATGTGCTGGGAATCGCATACACTCCTCTTACCGCAACACTGGGTTCCATGACCATAGGTGTTGCTGCTGAATATACGATACTCGTAATGGAGCGATATGCAGAAGAGGAAGAGCGCCTGCACGACCACATTGCTGCAATCCAGGAAAGTGTGAACAAGATAGGGACGGCGATAACAATATCCGGGCTTGCAACTTTCTTCGGGTTCTCTGCCCTCTGCCTTTCAAGTTTCCCCATCATCAGCAACTTCGGTGTCACGACCCTTATCGCTGTAGGGTTCTCATTGATAGGTGCGATCTTCATCATGCCGGCAATTCTTTCGGTTATGGGGGACCTGACGGAACGCCTGGAGAGAAGGAAGAAGCACTCCCGATAGAACGATCCTCCTCTGATTTTTTTTTAAAACCACAAAACCAAGAAATATTTACCCAAAGAGATTCGCACTCTAGAATAACAAACGGGAGCAGGATAATGGCAGTCGTTCTGGAAGCAAAAAATATTACAAAAAAGTTTGGTGACGTGATCGCTGTCAACAACATCTCGCTTGCCGTGGAGGAGGGAGCACTGTTCGGACTTCTCGGCCCAAACGGTTCCGGGAAGACCACGATGATCAAAATGCTGACCGGGCAGACCCGGCCAACCAGCGGTTCAGCAACCGTTCTCGGGATTGACGTAATCAAAGACCCGGTTGGGGTCCGCGGGCAGGTTGGGATCATCCCCGAACAGGAGACACCCCCCAGCTTCCTTACTGCGATGGAGTACCTTGAATTCGTTGCGGCGGTCCGGAAGATCCCGGGAATTGAGACGAAGGCGGACTGGTGGTTCGATTTCCTCGATTTTGCCGACAAGAAGAATGTACTCTGCAAGGACCTGTCACGGGGTACCCGTCAGAAACTGATGTTCACGCAGGCGTTCATCCACGAGCCGGCGCTCGCGTTGATCGATGAGCCCCTGATCAACTTCGACCCGATCATGCAGGATCTCGTCAAGGATTACCTCGCAGGATATGTCAGAAAGGGTAAGACAATCTTCATCTCGACCCACATCCTCGAGGTGGCTGAGGAGATCTGCTCAGGGTTTGCGATCCTGCACAAGGGCACCCTGCTCCACACCGGTCCCGTTGCCGAACTGACTGCACGGGGCGAACACCTCCCCTCCTACTTCCTCTCGCTCGTCCGGAAGGATCGCCATGTTTAAGCTGTTCACCTGCATGGTAAAAGAGGAGTGGCGGGTTCATTCCACGATGTTTGGCAGCCTCTCCTTTGCCCTTTTCCCGGTCATGATCTTCGGGATCGCGTTTATGGGGTCGTTCCTCCTCCCCCTGATGCGGACAACCCTCCCGGCCGGCAACCTCACGCTGATCATCCACGCGACGTACCTGATGCTCGGGATCATGGTCGGCGGGTTCGGGCTGCTGGGGAACGAGGTGATGAACCGGCGGTTCGGTCAGGCAAGCCTGCTTGCTTACTCTGCACGGAGCCTCCCGCTCTCCGAAAAGTTCATTTTCACAAACTTTGTCATCAAGGACACGGTCTATTACTTCTTCCTCTGGGTACTCCCCTTTGGCCTGGGGTATATCCTGGCATCGCCATTTACCGGTGTCCCCCTTGCAGATGCCCTGCTCCTGCTTCTCACCCTGACACTCTCGTTCCTCTTTGGCCTCTGCGGCGTCTTCTTTCTCTCGGCAGTCTATGCCCGTTCACACCTGGTACTCTGGCTCGTCCTGCTGGCTATTGTTGTGGGAGTGGGCGGTCTTGCCGTCATGACGGGTATAAACCCGGTGCTTTTTTTCCCACCGCTGCTTCTCAATAGCGCGTTCACGTGGGCGAACTTCCTGATCTCCTGCGCCGTCCTCGCACTCCTTTTCGGGGTCGCGATTATGCTGTTCAGTCCTGAATCGGTGGGTTCGGAGAAGACGTACAGGGACTCCTTTGCGCCCCTGACACGGAGGTTTTCGTTCCTGCCAAACCCCCCTCTCGCCGCCAAAGATACACTCGACCTGTACCGGAGCGGGAGCCTGGTCGGCCAGACGATCTTCTCGTTCCTCCTCCCCCTCGCGGTGATCTGGTTCTTCTTATCCCTGCTGGGCCCGTTCTTTCCGCCCCATGGGTTGCTTTTCCTGGTTGCCATTACCACCGGTGTAATCGCATCGACAATGTACACGTGGGTCACGATGTTCGACACCTTCGGGCCATACGCCTGCCTGCCTGTTGCAGTCAGTACCCTGATCGCGAGCAAACTCACCACGTTTGCGATCCTGCAGGTGATCCCGGCCGTCTTCATCGCAGCAGTTGCAATCTTTTCGGGGGAAGCCGCATATCTCATCCCTGCAGTCGTGCTCGGGATCTCGGTCTCGTTTTACGCAGTGGGCGTCATGGCCTGGCTCTGCGGGCTTTCCCCGAATGTGCTGGTGTATGATGTAAAGGTGCTTTTTGTGTACCTCATTCTTGTCGGCATTGTCCTGACAATCTTCACCGCGGCTGCCTTTGCGAACCCGTACTTTGCCGTCTTTGCAGTCATCCTTGCCTTGCCAACATGGCTTTTGGTAAGGATGGCGAAAGTTCGCTGGGACGCGGTGGACCCTGCAGGATTCTGATTTTTTTGCTCTGGAGAATTTCTTTTCCATTGATATAAAATTCAAGATGCTGGTATGATGAAGGCACCAGTTCGGGCGTTATCGCATCGGGGGAGCCACAGCGGCTGGCAATCTTATGGGCAGAATAATCGAAAACATACGCCTTTACACCCTTGAGGCATAGAAACCGCTGAAAAATTCCCTGAAAAAAGATATGGATGTACTATCAGCATTGGCGGCTTTTAGTATACCTTCATCTCTCTATATGGCTGCCGTCACAGAACGGCTTATTGTACGATTTTCCGCAGCGGCACAGGGTCACGCGGTTCCGGATTTCATAGATATGACCATCGGACGATTCAACCGGAATACCCCCCCGCACCCAGATCGGACCATGTTCACTCCGCGGGGGATATTCAATAATCACAATGGATTTTTCAAATGCGGGTTCAAGAGCCTGTCCGCTCTTATTATCCCAGACGACAAGCCGCCCGGACGGACAGTTTCCTGCCTCTTCAATCGCAATGTCCCGTGCTTCAGGATTGTCTGACTGCCTTGTCAGGTTCCAGATCCCACCGGCCCGCATGCAAAACCGGGCATGCACACACATCCCATCAGCGTCAGTCAGCCGCAGGGTGGGTCCGTTTATCGTGTCCGCCCGATCGAGATACGGTTCATTATCAGCCGTTTCGGTTCCGTCAAAGTGGATTTTTGTATGGGTGCCGTCGCAGAAAGGTTTATTTTTTGAATGCCCGCAGCGGCAGAGGGAGTACTGTTCCTGAAGGGGGAATGTCGTTACTTCATGCCAGGTACTGCAATATCCCTCGGCATCGTTCCGGATCTCTTTTATCTGGAGGGGGATCCCTCCGGAAACGATGTAGGGACCATGGTTACTCACCCTGATCTTTTTCATATTGTCATGAGGGGAAGGCGGTTTTTCTGTAGTCGGGGACATGATGCTCCTGCTATCCTATTACCGCGGAATATCTTATACTGTTTCTGATCTTTTCCCCGCTGATCCTCTTCAATCGGGGTTATTGTTTGTTCCTGAAAGAGGAAAAACAAAGAGATCCGTGTTCTTATTGATTCTCTTCTGACTGGTGCGCCGGGCAGAAGTTGCAGATGGAATAAAAAACCTCTTTTTCCTTGTCGCGGATGAGACAATAATAATCCCTCCCCCGCTGTTCAACGGAAAAACCACCGGGGAATGGCATACCCACAGGATGACCCGGCTCATCGAGGACAAACATGGTGAAAGCTGCTATCAGGTAATAGAAGAGGCGGTTCATCGGATTGCGGAAGTACGGGTTGCGCTCGCCCGAATCATTCCACGAAAAAACACCCGCAGGAAGCATCTCGCAGAATTTGCGGAAGGTTTCCGGGTCATGAATTGGATCAGTCATCCTTGCAAATACCCTGGTGTGGTGCAAGGCGAGGAGCTGGTGGTGTTTGCCAAATAGCTGTTCACGGAAATAGGGGCGGATTGATTCGCGGTAAGGGGAGGGAAGCTTGTCAATCTCGCTGTTCAGCCTGCCCCCGATGATCTGGAGATCGAACAGGGTATAATTCTGAATTTCATGAATCAGGTACGTTCCAAGCTCGCCTTTCGTCCGTGCACTTCCGAGCTGGACTGCGATATCGTCAATCCTTTTGCGTGCCCGTGCATGTTTTTCAGGAATTTTGTGTACTGTTCCCTTTTCCGTCAACGCTGCACCCTGACTCTAAGTAGAGTTTCTCTGCCGTGCACAAAAAACAGGCAGGTATACGATGGTGACGGTGGTTGCATCCTGCACTCCTTATTGCCCTGCCAGGTACGGTACTAATACGGTAATAATATTGCAGACATGACTTAGGGGTAGAGGAGATACTCCCCCTCAATCCTCACCTTTGCATTCCCTCCAAAAAATACGCTGCGCTGCACCTTTGAAGCATCACTTACCAGCCGGATGATATTGGGACGCTCCCTGCTCCTGCCCTGCTCAATTCTGATCATGTGGCCGTCCCAGAGAGCAGCGTTCAGCAGGTAATAGCCCAATGCCGCATTCCCGGAACCGGTTGCAGGATCTTCAAGATACCCGTAAATAGGGGCGAAGACCCTTGTGCGGTAATTATTCTGAGGAAGTGAAACCTCCTCAGACCAGACCAGGATAATTTCGATGCCGTTTGCAAGACAGAACTCCCGCAGGTTCTTCTGGTCAGGACGGAGTGACAGCAGGACATCAAGCGAGGTTATGGGGACAATCAGGGTTGCAAGCCCGGCATTGACCAGCATAATCTGGTTTTTTTCTGTTATTTCACCGGGCGGGATTCTTAAGGCTGCAGCGATATCATCGTGGGTCAGGGTAAAATCGAGAAACTGTGGCGGGGGTGCACTGATGAACACAGCATCTGCTGAGGCAATCTCATTTCGTACAAGAAGTTCACGTGCCTCTACATGAATGCGGGCAACAGGATTTCGTGCACGTTCCGGATCGTTTTTCAGGAGATCGTACATGACAGCAATCGTAGCATGGCCGCAGAACGCAACTTCACGCTCTGAAGAGAAAAACCGGAGGGTGGTATTCCCTTCCTCAGGGTAGACATAGACGACCTCACTGACAAAGCCGGCCAGTTCACGGGCGATCTGCTGCATGCCCTCATCTGACAGCGCGTCCTGGTTCGGCAGGTATACACAACCTGCAGGATTCCCGGTCGATTGTCCCTCAACAAACGCATCTATTTTTTTAAAACGGTAGCGCTGCATACAAAATCAAATCCCTGTCAGCTCGGTATTTCTCCCGTTATTATGAAGCGGTCATGGCCGATATGATCAGCCGGGCAGATAATAATTGCAATCATTGGAGAGGAGCCGGTATTTTCCAGCTGGTGGACTTGTCCCTCCTGCACGGTAAAACAATCCCCGCTGCTCACAACGACGGGTGTGTTCCATCTGACACCAGTATCTGACGAGCAGACACCCGTAAATAGTTTTCCTTCACCATGAACAATCTGGTAGATTTCGTTACCGTCACGGTGGTAATGGGCAGTAACACGGGAGTGCGGCCCCAGTTCGGCCACATACAGGCCAACATGGTCATCTCCGGTTACCCGAACGATCCGTATGCCAACGGCTGGATCGGTCCGGGCGGTTTTTACCAGTTCCAAAATATTCCTGATTTCCGGCGGGGAGCTCATAGAACGTTCTTATGAGCATATACATCTGCTGTTGATGAGTTTTCCGCTTTCAGTGCCGGGTTGTGAACAAAGACAGATCGGCCGTGGATTTTTTTATAAAAAGAGAGTACCAGGACTTTAAGGGTTATTTCCTTTTATTCCAATGGCGATAAC
>DATMWO010000170.1:0-12316 GCA_035562475.1 Methanoregula sp. | reverse complement strand
AGGTGGCAGGGTGCACATTCATGGGAGTGCCGGTGATTTCCCTGGCGTGGAGATGCGTGGGGGAGAGCTGATTATCGAAGGTGAAGCCACCCGTCCCTGTGCTAACATGAAGGAGGGTTCATGTGTGATTCTTGGCAAAGTCCACGACATGATTCCCACGTTCGAAAAGATTGACCACCGGGAGATCCCAGAATGGAAGATCCCTGCGGATGTGTACAAAGGTGATATCGCAAACCGGGGAAAAGGTACGCTGATGGTATCATCCCGCTCCCCAGTAATGTAGAAATACGGACCTGCCGGGGTCACCGTCAGTAATGAAGAGGTGCAGGGGCAGTATTACGACGGACAATCTTCATTAAGCCAGTCTTCCGATTAGTGATCTTTTCCCATAAGTCCTGAAATATCGAATTTTCATAAAGCAAACTATCGGGCTGATAGGGTGCGGTGCATCAGGATACATTTTATATCACAACCGGTATGTATTGTTTGAATGAGGATATCTTCCGTTTCATGCTCTCTACCCACGAGGAGGAAGGGTTCTTCGGGAAATGAACCATGTTTGAAAAAGTGCTGTTCGCGACTGATTTCTCGGCGTATGCAAATAAAATGCTTGACTGCATTGCCGGATTTCCCGGAGCCCGCGATGTCGTCCTTTTCCATGTTGTAGAACACGCCATATCTCCTAGAGGGGGTGGAGAGATTGGTGATATATTCTGCCGGAATGACGAAAATTTCCTCAGGGAACAGAAACGTCACATTGAACATCTCAGCCAGAACTTCAGGGTGACAACTGCCGTAAAGACCTCGTCCGATACTGCCGGAGCAATCATTGAAACAGCTGAGGAAAGGGGCGTTACCCTCATCGTTATCGGTGCTCGTGGAAACAACCTCGTGGAAGGGATCCTCCTTGGCAGTGTTTCGATGGCAGTTCTCCGCCGCAGCAGGATAAATGTGCTGATCATGCGCCATAAAATCATCAAGGAGATGAAGGCGAAAACCTATGAAATGTTCTGCCCCATGATACTCTTCCGGGTCCTCTGTCCGATTGATTTTTCCCGATATTCAGACGATGCTGTAGACCTTCTCAACAAGACAAAGGGAGCAAGGGAGGTTATCCTTCTCCATGTGGTATCTCATGGTGAGACTGAAGCTGAAATCGAGAATGCTGTCCAAAGAGCGAAGGATCAGATCGAAGCAATCCGCAGCAGTCTTGCCGCACAGGGGATCGAAGTCAAGGCAATTGTAACGACAGGGAATCCTGCTTTCGAGATTACGAGAATTGCAGATGAAGAGGACGTATCTCTGATCTGGATGAGCTCCCATGGAAAAGGCTGGTTCCGGGAACTTTTACTCGGCAGTACAGCATATACGGTGGCAATGAATGCAAAACGGCCGGTAATCATCATCCGTAAGCCGGAATGAAGGGGGACAAATAAGACCGAACTCTCCGAATAACTTTTTTGTCGGGGGAATCGTATTAGAACCGAATCCATGACGTGACTTTCATATTAAAGGTTAAAGGTCTCATTGGAGAACAGGGAAGAAGGGAAGGGAATTTTCAGAGACTTAATCAGCTCTTTATCCGATTGCTTGAAATGAAATTGTGCGTGAGATCGTTTCATCAGCCATTCTCTATATAAATATAATCAGAATTTTTAGCGACCCAAAAAACAAGTGGTATTCTCGTGCAACCTACGCAAATTCATACCACGGCAAATCTGCCAAGGATACCCAGGGTAAACGCCATCACAAGTAACGCCACTGTTTCGGTCATACCCAATATGATCATATAATTGCCGAATCCTTTACCGGTTTCTGCCATGGCATCGCAAGCACAGGCAGCACATTTTCCCTGATAGTATGCAGAAAGGCCTATCGCCAGGCCGCAAAAGGCGCCGATACCCCAAAGGAATATACCTTGTGCGGCAAGTTCATACATCCTGTTCATCACGATAAAACCATAGATTGTCTGGGTAAGGGGTGCACCAACAAAAGCAACCAGCATAAAAGCCGCCGGCTTATTCTGGCTGTAATTCTTCTTCCATGCTCCTATCGCAGCCATTCCGGCAACGCCTGCGCCGGCGGCAGACCCGCAGGCAGACAAGGCAAGCACCAGACTTAATCCCAGATCCTGGAATTGCATCAGCAGCGGATCCATAATGTCCTCCTGTTTATTTTTTCCATGATGTTCTCCTTTTTATTCTTTTCATGATGTCCTCTTTGTTTATTCGTTGAGTGGCTCAAACGCTACTCCGCTCCATGTAACATTTGCGTGTCCTGAAAATTCAAGCACGTTAAGCCGGACCCCGTGCACGAGTACTGACATCGGTCCTAAAATAATGTTTAATCCATGGCCGGCGATAAGAATTACTGTACCTGCCACAACAGCTATAGCACCTTCGCCGAATCCTGAAGCCAGATAGTTTGTAGTCTCCGCTATCGCGAGACTTGCCAGACCAACCGCAAAAAGACGTATATACGAGATCACGTCGGTAATATTATTCATAAAGCTCAACGCTACCGTCCCCAGCCCTTCCCCGATACCTCTGAAAATATTAACCTGGGGATTGGTAAATAAAATCACCAGTACAACCCCTGCGGTAACCAGCCATATTCCCCAGGATGGAAAAGCTTCGCCCAGGATTAACGTCCTGGCCAGGAAAAATGCGGCCCAGAGTATACATATCCATCCGACATCAGCAATGGCGGTAAGCGACGGTATTTTCAGGTATGCACGCCAGGAATGAGCAATGGATAAATGAAACGCTCCCAAGAGAAAGCAGAACGTTGCCATGAAGGTGGCGTTGTTTAGTTGTGGGATCAGGGGGATTAACCATCCCTGGCCGAAAAAGGTACCGGTAAAAGCACCCCATATAATTGCGCAGGAACCTAAGAGAAAAAAAAGTGACACGATCGTTTTCATCTCAGTATTCAGCAGCCTCTTTTTATGTAACCAGATGGTGAGCAGGACCGTGAGAAAAATATAGACCAGTCCATAACCGGCATCACCAATAAGAATGCCAAAAAAGATACTGAAAAAAATCAGAAACAGCATACTTACGTCAAGTTCGTGATATCCAGGTGTGAGCCCCAAAAGCCCAAGCACGGGCTTAATCATTCCGACCCATTTGGGATTGCGCAGGAGCGTTGGTACATTATCCCCGACCGAAGGCTCAGTGATCACAATTCCCCATTTATTGATTTTTGCTTCAGCAATCAGATGCGCCTCCACATCGAACGGGATGAACCCTGTTACATAAAAGATCGGCCCTTCCTTACCCATGCCATTTAAAACCTTCTGGAATTCTATCTCTTTCTCCAGTTTCTTCTTAAGTCCTAATAGGTCTTCATAAAACGAGGCGGATTCGATAATCTCACCTCTAATCATCTCAATACCTTTATCATTTTCGGCAAGGCGCTTTTTTAGCAAAGACAAACTTTCCTTTGGCGGAGGAATTTCCTTAAAAGGGCACTCGAAGTACCTGCGTGAAATTGCCACACAATGGGCGATGTCACCTGCAGTAAATATCGTTTTCACTATCACGTCTTCAGGGAAACTTCCTGTTTCTTTTATCGGAACCTTATAAAGTTTAAGATAAATGCTGCTTTGGCTCAGGTTTTGAATTTGGGTGAGATCAATATCACCCCAGCGCTCCCATTCGTTGATTTGACCAATTATATTTCTGGATAAGGACTCCAGTTGTTCGTTACGCTTGCACAGACCGATAATGTGGTTCGCAACTGCCATCCAGTCACCGCTGATTTTATTCTGCGGTTGAATAATTTTCTCTGTCACCATCACCTGGTTTAAGGCATCTAACGAGGAATCTATTAATACCACTTTTTCCTGGAGTGCGGATATATTCCTGCCTTCCGGCGGATTCTGGTGTTCAACCTGTAAAACTCCCAATTTACGCAAATATTTTACCGTTGCTTCTGCATCTTTGCCTTCGAAAAGGATCGTGGCTTTTTTCATCGGAACGATCATATCGCCGCTCCTTCAAAATCAGCTTCTTCGATTTTATTTTTGGCAATTTTGCTGCGACCAACGGCATTGGTCATCTGGTCGCCGATATAGATTTTAATTAGGCGAATTGCCTCTTTTGCCTCGGGGATTTTTATCTTCTCGAACAGATTGACGCGCTGCGTGGTAATACGTATTTCATGCTTCAGGATAGATATTCCTTTTTCAATTATGTGTATCTCTTCTCTTAAAGAGATCATATCCCTTAATATATCCAGGCCTGTATCCACCCAGAGGGGTGTCAAAAACAAATCATACTCTGCCGGCTCAAAATCCACGCCTTTAAAAACCGGTATATCAATCCCGGCAATATTTTTCTTTCCAGTGATGATTTTTTCAGGAATAAGCCATTTTCTTATTTCGGTGATCTCGACGAGAAGTCCCGACCAGTTTTCCGCTGATTTTTTCTTTTCGGATAGGAAATTCTTTCTCTCCCGGATAGCGCTCTGCTGGTGCAAAATTTCAAGCTGTAACTGCTGCTTTTTGAGCTGCAGCGTGGGCAGATACCTCTCATACTGCCTCAGGGCATCTCTTTGTCTTTTAAGTTCACCTTGAGTAAGTTTTATTTTCATACATGCTTGGCCAGTATTTGTCTATCATGGATTTCTTAATACCGGTTTCCTCTGGAGAGAAACAATCGTGGAAAATCTCCCAGCCCAGGTCCAGTGCTTTTTCTAGGGGGATATTTACCTTTAATGACATCATTTTATCTTCAAAGAGTTTTCCGTATTTCAGAAGTTTCATATCCCAGGTACTCATCTGGAATCCCATGGCCTGCTTTTCCTGTGTTTCGCGGTAATCGGCAAAAAGCTGAATCATCGTGTCCATAATCATCCGGTGATCATCGCGGGTTTTGCTGTTGACCAGCTGCTTTAAACGGCTTAAGGAACCGAATGGTTCGATCACACCATTCTTAAGATAAAATTGTCCCTCGGTAATATAGCCGGTATTGTCCGGAATCGGATGAGTTACATCATCGCCAGGCATCGTGGTTACTGCAAGAATAGTAATTGAACCTGCGGTGTCAAAATCAACTGCCTTTTCATAGCGGGCTGCCAGCCGGCTATAAAGGTCGCCTGGGTATCCCCGGTTAGAAGGGACCTGTTGCATGGTGATGGCAATCTCTTTTAACGCATCGCAGAAATTGCTCATATCCGTTAATAGTACCAGAACCCGTTTTCCCTCCAGAGCAAAATTCTCTGCCACCGCCAGACTGATATCCGGAACAAGCAGACACTCCACCACCGGATCGGCCGCGGTATGCATAAACACAATCGAATGGGAAAGTGCACCATGTTTTTCGAGGGTATCTCTGAAGAAAAGGTAATCATCATATTTTAACCCCATGCCCCCCAAAATAATGATATCAACTTCCACCTGGATTGCGATTCTGGCCAGCAATTCGTTATAAGGCTCACCGGCAATCGAAAAAATAGGGAGCTTCTGGGATTCCACCAAAGAATTAAAAACATCGATCATGGGTATGCCCGTCCGAATCATCTTGTTCGGGATAATTCTTTTTACCGGATTCACGGATGGCCCGCCAATATCGACGAGATTTTCGGAAAGTTCCGGTCCGTTATCAAGAGGTACCCCACTTCCGTTAAAAATGCGACCCAAAAGCATGTTGCCGGTGGCGATACGCATGGGGTATCCTAAAAATCTCACCTTGTCACCAGTTGAAATACCGCGGCTTCCGGCAAAAACCTGTAAAAATACTTTTTTCCCGTCAAGACGGATTACCTGGGCAAGGGAAGTTCCCTGTTTTGTGAATACCTGGGCGAGTTCCGTATTACCTATGTTTTCCGCTTCGACAGTAACGACATCCCCGACAATCTGATGTATGTTGGTATATAATTTCTGCATACTAACCTTTCTTTGACCGTTCGAGCAAAAACGCCCTGATCTCTTTTTCAGTTTTTTCAAATACTTCGCTCTCCCAGGGGGTGGCGTTCCAGCCTTTAAATAGCTGCCTTAGATGTAAAAAAAAGTGTAACGCATTATCTTTATCTTCGAAGATAAATTCCGATTCCAGAATGCGGAAAATAAAATCAAATACGTAAATCTGCCGTTCTTTTGGGGTAGCTTCGTCCACTGCGTCAAAGGCATTCTGCTGCAGATAGACAAAATCAAAAAATTCAGCTTTAAGGTAGTCTACGTAATCGGAAAGCGACGTCCCTTCTTCTCCGATAACTTTCATCATTTGCGCAACATCGAAACCCTTGCGCAGGATCCCATGACCCCGATCTTTCTGTTTCTCATCAATGAAACTTTTATACTTGCTCCAGCTGATTAACGGATCTATTGCCGGGTATCTGCGGGCGTCAGAAAGGCTACGTGAAAGCCCGTGGAATGCACCAACTACTTTTAAAGTTGCCTGAGTTACCGGCTCATCAAAATTTCCACCTGCAGGACTTACTGTTCCGCCAATAGTAACTGAACCGGTTGAGCCATCATATAAACGCACCATACCTGCCCTTTCGTAGAATGAGGCGATACGCGACTCTAAATATGCAGGGAACGCCTCTTCTCCGGGAATCTCTTCAAGCCTGCCGGACATCTCACGCATAGCCTGAGCCCAACGGGATGTGGAATCCGCAAGTAAAAGTACGTGAAGACCCATCTGACGGTAATATTCGGCTATCGTAACTGCCGTATAGACACTCGATTCTCTCGCTGCTACCGGCATGGAGCTGGTGTTACAGATAATGACGGTGCGGTCACTCAAAGGCCGGTTAGTTCTAGGGTCAGGTATTAGAGGAAATGTTTTTAATGTTTCGACTACTTCTCCGGCACGTTCGCCACAGGCAGCAATAACGACGACATCCACTTCGGCATGCCGGCTGGTCAACTGCTGTAAAACTGTTTTGCCCGCTCCAAAAGGACCAGGAATACAATACGTCCCCCCTAGGGCTACAGGAAAGAGCGAATCAATAAGGCGCATCCTGGTAACCAGCGGTTCGCCATGTTTAAGTTTCCCGGCATACGCTCGGATAGGGATTTTCACCGGCCAATTCTGGCTCAGATATACAGGATATATCTTTTTGTTCACGTCTTTTATCTGGGCAACCGCCTCGCGTATCGTGAACCTGCCGGCACCTTCAATCGACACAACTTCAAAAGATCCCCGCAACGAGAAGGGAACCATGCAGTAGTGCTTGAATATTTTTTCCACCACAAATCCGATTTTATCTCCGGCACGAACTTTGTCACCAGGTTTTACCAGAGGAGTAAACTCCCAGTCCTGTGTATCAGAAAGCGCCCTGATATATACACCGCGTTTTAAGAAAAAGCCGCATTGTCCTGCAATCTCCGGTAAAGGATTTTGCAGGCCGTCAAATATCTGGCCGAGCATACCCGGCCCCAACTCAACAGAAAGAAGCTCTCCGGTAAACTCGACATCTTCGCCAATTTTTAGACCGTCGGTTGCCTCATAGACCTGCATCTCCGCAAGGGTGCCGCGAACACGGATGATTTCTGATTTAAGACGTTCACCTGAGTGCAGGATATAGGCAACCTCATTCTGCATTACCGGAGAATCGAAACTGACAGTCACCATGTTGCCGCTGATTTTAGTAATAAAGCCTTTTCCGGGTTCTGTCATCTCTACTCCTTTATTGCTGTAACGCTTGTTCAAGCATGAGGGTTCCATCTGCACTACGAATGTTCTCCCAGCGCTGGAGTATCATTAATTTATAGGCATAGGTTATCAGAACAGCCAGATCAAAATAATGACCCGTTGCCAACTCCTCCAATACCTTCCAGCGCGTTTCATCCAGTGTCTTCTCCGCATCAAGAACGGAAGTATTTATGTTTAATGCCTTAATTGCAGGAGCGAGGGAAGAAACACGGTAACTGTCGGATCGCAGATATATCACTGGTTCAATGTGTTTTTTTATGGCACGTATCCTGACCAAATCATTTCTTAAGGCAATATCAAATTCGATCCATTTCTGAATAACCGGGTTTTTTTTGCCTTTTTCAGAATATTGTTCAGGTTGTGGTAATGAACGTAACAGTTGAACGTCTTTTTTTGGAATAAACGGGCAACATACTTCAAGAAACCGTTCAAAAGAAAATGGCGGTTTCATTCCGAAATGCAGCATAGGCAGGCTAGTAATCAGATACGGATAAAAATCTGCCATCTTATTTCATTCCTTACCTGCTTTTTGAAGAATCTGGTTTAATTTCGGCTTAAGATAGGTGCCGATATATTCTGCCAAGGCTTTATCGGTAAAATCATAGCAGGATTTTCCTTTGTCAAAACTAATGGTGAAACCGCTTGAAATTTCTTCCGCTGGTTTTAAAATGATCTTTTTCTTCGTTTCTTCCTCAAGTTTGTGTAAAAAATTTTTCTCAAGGGTTTCCAGATCTTTTTTATTCAGTAGAACCGTAATGTCACTACTTTTTCCTGCGCTATCATTCTTGATCACTTCCGCCAGGATTTTGAATAATGCCTCCGAGGTCAGGGCCTGCCGGATATCCGAAACAATAATGCGCCCAAGCATGGCATTAATTTCATTTCTTAAGGAGAGGAGCAGATCCCTTCCTGCCTGGGCAAGCAGGATTTTTCCTTTTTCTTCTTCACGGCGAAGCCTCTCTTTTTCGGCAGCAATCATATCTTCTGCCTCAAGTCTTGCATGCGTAAGGATGTTATCGGCTCTTTGTTTTGCCGCTGCCTCAATATTTTGAGCCTTTTCCTCAGCGGTCTTGATTCCTTCCTGATTTATCTTTTCGATCAGGTCTCTAATCTCTTCAGCCATGGAAAAACCCCTTATTTTTTATGATATATCGGGATGGCATAAACCTTTTTTCCAGTTCCGTATCTTTATTCCCCTTTTCCATTGAAGATCCGATTACTTGGTAGTTAGTGCAATACTATTAAAAATCATTGAGTAACTAAAAATTTCCAATAAGGAGAATCACAAACTACCTGGTATTACTTGATGTCCCTGCATCAAACAGCAGGATAGTGATATAATGCCAGATATGAATAATTTAAATTATCTCAAGAAAGAAATTAGAACAACTGGGGGTGCAAAAAGATGTTTGGAAAGGTGTTGGTTCCTACAGATTTTTCTGAATACGCAAAAAAAACCATTTTATGCCTGACCAAGATCCCCGGCATACAGGAAGTCGTCCTCCAGCATGTTGTCGATGCTACCCAGCACACCAAGCACGGGTGGACATACCAGGCACATATTGAGAATGCGAAAATCCAGCTGGAAGAGGAGAGAAAATTTCTTCAACAACTGGGCTTTGTCGTTAAGGTGAGCGTTGATGTCATCACCAGTGGCAATATCTCGACGGCAATTCTCAGGAAGGCCGAGTGCGAGAAGGTTTCATCCATCATCATCGGTTCCCGCGGGAGAGGACTTGTCAAAGGACTCCTGATTGGGAGCGTTTCGACTGATATATTGCGCCATGGGAAGACACATCTTTTGATCATCCGGCACAGTCTTGCCGAAGGGCTGGAGGGGGAAGTATTCAGCAGATTCTGTCCTGGGATATTTACCCGGATACTATTCCCCACAGATTTTTCAGAACCTGCCCAAAAGGCGCTATCATCACTAAAGGATATCAAAGGATTAGGAGAGGTACATCTACTGCATGTTGTGACAAAAGGGGAAACTCAAGCAGAGATCGAGTCAAATGTTCAGGAAGCAACAAAGAGACTTGAGGAAATAAAAACAGAGATAACCGGGGCCGGGCTTTCGGTAAAGAGCCATATCCGTCTTGGTCGTCCTCCTGACGAGATTATCAGCTTTGCAGATGCAGAGAATATCTCACTGATCCTCATGAGCTCGCACGGGAAGGGTTTACTGACGGAACTTTTCATTGGAAGTACCACGCTTGGTGTCGCCATCCACACCAACCGACCCCTGATGGTTATCCGGACACCGGACAAGCGGTGAGAATAATGAGGCATAACGAACTTTCTACTGGCGTAGTTGAAGCAAAGAAGGCAGCTGTCAATCAACCCTCAAAGAAAATAAAGACAGGATAGCGGTTGCAGCAGTTTTTTTGACAGTCACACGGTATTATATTATATTTATCTACGGCAGCGGAATATTCTGAATCGACTCATCAAGCGCATCAGGTCTAACCGGTACCTTTATTGTATTGGATTTACCATGAACCATTAATCCAGGAGAATAATCGTGAACGTGATCATTGAACGAGCGACCTGCGTGAGCTGCGGTTCGTGCTGGGACACTTGCCCGGGATTGTTTGAGCAGGACCCGGATGACTCATTCAGCCGGATCATCGAAAAATACCGAATTAACGGTAACATCGCTGAGGGGACGATACCAGAAGATCATATAGCCTGTGCACGGGAAGCATCAGATCTCTGCCCGGTGCAGATCATCAGAATTGAAGGGTAAACCAGGGTGGTCACCCTTATGTTGCCGGTACCGGGACAGGTATTTTAAGGTGCCTCGCTTTCCTGGACAGGCACTATCCACACCTTCACTCACCGGCTCTTTTATTCCATTCAATAAGGAATTCAACGGAGTAAAAAAAAGAAGATTTTAAAGAATTTTTACCCCGGCTGTCGGGCCAGGTTTACATTCGAAGATTTCTGTAATCTTTACGATAACGAGCGAGCGTGCCGGAAGTGCAGGGTTCTTCTCGTTGATCTTTGTCTTCATTTCATCGTATTCCTTGCCGCTTGCTTTGAAGTCCGCCACGCCTTTGACCTGGTAACAACCCTTGATCTCCGGTCCCCAGAGATAAAACGCAATCCTGGGGTTGACCCTCAGGTTGGAAAGTGTCTTGTTCATGAAATTGTCCACAAACCAGACGGTATCATCACTCATGAGCCATGCTATCCCGAGAGGGATTACATTCGGAGACCCATCTTTTGTTGCAGTAGCAACCGGGAACACCTTCATTTTCCCGAATGCCTCCTTCATCTCTGCGGTTAACTTCACCATGGTACCTTCACCAATGTTGATTCAGGATTCCCTTTGTATATACTTTAGTGTTGGAAAACCCTTACCTGCATTATACTTCTTTTTTTCAGGTGGCCCTGGGGAAAAAATTTACGTATGGATAATTATTCCTGATCGTTTCTCTTATCTCCTGAAGCGCGAAATCACTGTGTGTGTTACGCGAGCCGCCGGTAAAAAAAATCCTCTACTGGTGCGAGAACTGCAATGTCCCGTTGATTGCGAAGAGCTGTGCGTGTGGCAGGGAGGGGAAAAAGATCGAGCTCCTCCAACCCTATGACGTACGCCCTGCACTTGCAACGGACGCAGCACTCATTAAAAAACTCGTGCATGAACGTTTTGGTGCAGTCCCGCTTGCAAAAATTCTTCTCCTGAACAAAACCGGCGGTGTTGATCGTGCGGATCTGGTGATCATGCACGGGGAACGGTTTGGCTGGCTCACGTTCGATCCGGTTTCGAGAACGTTCAGTTTCGATATCGCACCGGAAGCACTCCCGTATATCCTGTCCTTTGTAAAGCAGGGAATTGTGGATCTCGATCTCCAGACCGATGCCAGAAAAGAGCAGGGACGGATTGGTGGCAAAAGGATCCCCCTCAAAATCCCTGCACCTGAAGGCACGGTGATTGTGAAATATAAAAACCGGTTCGGGACCGGGATGGTCAAAGATGGCTCGGTCAAAGTCAAAGAGCTCATTACTGTCGTTCCCCGCACACCGCCAAATCCCGGCTGGGATATGGCAATCGATAAGAACCGGTACCACTTAAAAAATCTGGAACGGAACGCGATCCGCAGCATCAAACACCATATTCATGACCGTCCGACTGCAAACGTTTCGTTCTCGGGTGGCAAGGACAGCACGGCAATCCTCCATCTTGCGCGGAAAGCCGGTGTGACACAAGCATTCTTCATCGACACCGGTATCGAATTTCCCGAAACGGTGGAGTTCGTTCGATCTCAGGGTGTCGAGGTCATCCAGAAAGCGGGAGACTTCTGGCAGGCCGTAGAGAAGGCTGGCCCGCCGGGAAAGGATAACCGCTGGTGTTGCAAACTTCTGAAACTACACCCGCTCAAGCTCTACCTTGCCGGGGTTGGGCCCTGTGTTACGATACAGGGAAACCGCTGGTACGAATCCTGGAACCGGGCTGATCTTGATGAAACAAGCCAGAATCCGGCCAACCCCCTCCAGCTGAACATCTCGCCGATAAGGAACTGGCGGGCGCTTGAAGTATTCCTTTACTTATGGTGGCAGAAAGCAGAAATAAACCCGCTTTACGAAAAAGGGCTCGAACGCATCGGTTGCTACCTTTGCCCCGCGATGCTTGAAAGTGAGTATGAGGA
>DATMWO010000169.1:0-4987 GCA_035562475.1 Methanoregula sp. | reverse complement strand
GACATGATATACACGAATGCGCCAATAACCATAATCATAAAGAGCAAGGCCACTTTTTTCATGGTTCGGATTTCCCCCTTTTTTGACAATTCATGCAGGATTCAACCTTTCATGGCTTAAGCCAACAATACCTGTTCTCATACGATAATAAAGTCTGGCGAGGCACGGTCGCAATGCAAAACACCGGGCAGTCATGGGGTACCTGGCACGAGCACACTAAAAAACCCCTCTTTCAGGAGAGAATCATGCCATGCAACACAGGGTTGCAGTGCCTTGCAGAAGGGATTATTGATGTGATTGCTACCCGGCCTGATAACCCCCACAGGAAAAAAGAGGGTAAGATTACTTTTTTGCTCCTGCCGCCACCCGTTTGAGAGATTCAATGCTCTGGTCTACCGATAGCACGGGCTTGATGTCGAAAATAACCTGCGGCATCCATCTCGGTATCGTAGTGTGGAGGGTGTTTTCGTCTGTTTCGGCAAAAGCATACTCCCTGCTGGCATCACTACCCCTCCCCCCGTCACTCATCGTACCGGATTTTATATCCGCTTGTACTAACTCAACTATCGTTTCATACGCTCTTCCGGATTCGGAGGAATCAGCAGGGGATTCAGGTGCCACCTCATGGAGAATTTTGTCATTTCCCACAAACCCGTTCTCTCCCCAGGTTAAAAGAGCCGGGTCAGCAGGAAGAAGATCGGGGACTGACAAACAAACCGATAACCTGACCAGGCTGTGACGTACCGCTTCGCTCTCCCCTCCAATCCCCCACTACCCTTATCTCATCCCCGGCCATACAAAATAATCAAGCATGTCTCCTGATCCCGACCAGCAGGAACCTGAAATACCCCTCGATAATCGAACCTACCTGGCCCCCACCTGGTGCTCCCTCCCCTGGACCCCGTGGGTACCGTTCACCGCAGACAAAGAAGAATTCCGCACTATCCCAAAAGAACCCGGCCTGTACCGCATACGCCCGACCGGCAAAGATTTCCTCATGTATATCGGTGAAACCAGAAGGCAGCTCCACGGGCGGCTCCACGAACTTCGTCACACGCTTCACCGGGGGGAACTGATGCCATGGAGTGAACCCATGACTGAAGCACCGTCATTATGGGCCTGGCAGAATGCAGAAGGATACTCGTACGAATGCTCAGCTACCCCGCTGGACGCTTCACCGGGGGGAAGACGGGGGATGATGAGTTATCTCCTCTACCAGTACCGGCAGGAACGCGGTGAATCAACGCTCTGCAATTTCGGGCGGTTCCATCCCCGCTACCGGAGATCCACGAACCGGAAGGAGAACCAGCGGGGCGGAAAACTCGAGGAGAACCATCTGGATAACCCTGCGGGCGGACCAAGTATAAAACCGTTACCGGCCATGGGGACACCCGGGGAGCGGTACTGGATGGGGATCGGATGGATCGGGAGACTCCCGCTTGACGGGGAATCGGTCAGTATGGTTCCTCCCGGGGCGGGATTATACCTCCTGTTTGAACGGGATACCCACAACCTCGTGTATATCGGCCAGTCAGCCGATTGCGCACACCGACTCAGGAGCCACGCGATGAAACTGCTGGATGAAAAGGATATGCTGGTCTCGTATTATATCGAGAAAAAACCGCTGCTCCCGCATAACTTAAAAGAGCAGGAAAATGACCTGATCGGGAATTATTTCGACATATACCGGAAAGCACCGCGGTATCAGTTTGGGAATTATCAATAAAATTCCTTTTCCTGAAATGTGCAAAATATCTTAAAAAAAAGCTAAATAAACGACCCGTAAGACAATGGATCAAAGAATAATAACCATATTCTTCCTGATGCTTGCATGCGCAATTATGCTCTCATTGACTGCGCATATTTTTGCAGTTTTCCCCTTTGATCTGAAGATTTCCCACGAACTGCAGGAAAAGAAAAACCCGGTGTTTGCTTTCGTTATGCAGGAAATAAGTGTAATCGGGAACACCGGGATCGGAATTGGAATGGTCGTGGCAGTCTCGGCTTTGTTTCTTGCCCGGCGCCAATTTCCGGAAGCAGGTTTTATCCTTGCAACGTTGAGTATTTTCGTGCTCACCGCATTTCTCAAAGTGTTGGTTGCCCGCCCGCGTCCTCCGTATTTTTTTCCGGATCCGGCCGATCTCTTACCGTCCATCAACCAGTATAGTTTCCCCAGCGGGCATGTCCTCTTTTTTGTCGTCTTCTTTGGTTTCATCGCATATCTTGCATGGCTTCACCAGACCGGATATGCCCGGATACTTGGTATTGCAATCTGTTGTACGTTTATCCTGCTCATCGGTCCTTCACGGGTATATCTTGGGGCACACTGGGCAAGTGATGTAGTGGGAAGCTATATAATCGGGGTCTTGTGGCTGTTCGTTCTCATACTCGGGTACCAGATGGTATCGCGCAGGAGAACTGCCGGATTACGGGACAACTGACGTGCATACGACAATGTATCCTGAAATCTTTGGTGGGATTTTGGATCATGCCTGTATCGGGCATGGGACAGATAACGCATAATCCAGAGGTAATGCTCATATAAGCGCGGGAAAGACCGTTAAAAGGAAACAGATGCCGATCGGGATGACCAGGTTGTCATCAACAGGGGAGAACATTTCGATAATTCCTGCGATGACCGCAACGATAAGAGCCCCCTGGATCGAAATGAACAGGAGCAGGACAAGGAACGTGACAAAAATCCCCGTAACTGTCCCCTCTAAGGATTTTCCGTTATAGATACGTGTCCTGCCATACCTGATTCCTGCAATGGTTGCAACCCCGTCCAGAACTGCTAACGACACCAGTGCCGGTACAGCAACCGCGACCGGGAAAAGGATAACGCAGGTCAGGGCACTCACTGCAAAATAGAGTGCACCTTTTCCCGGTAAAGAATCTCTCCGATCAACATAGTTCACGATTGCAGAGAAGACGGGGATTGTAGAGCCGGAGAGGATCAGATCAATAAGGATCATGCCAAAAAAGAGACCCCCGGCAAGAACCGCTATTGCAGTAGTATGATCGACGACAAGTACTATGCCCGCAATACCCAGGCCGAAGATTACATGGATAAGTTTTCGCGCCAGCTCCTGCATCGTGAATACTAGGTGAAACGAACGGTAAAAAGTTCTGGATCTCTCACCGCACCGGTTAATGATACCCGCACCGAAAATCTGCGTAATAAAAATAACGGCTCGGGAGAATTCCTTTTCCATGGGATATGAAATTCAAGATGCTGGTACGAATGAAGGAGGGGACATGAGCCTGTCCCCCCAAACCGCCCCTGCGCTGAGCGATGATGACGGAGCACCTGTTCCGGAGTTATCGCATCGGGGGAGGCAGGAGCGGCGGGGGTGAAACCCCCCTGATCGTTTAGCTTGGAATTGAGCATTTCTCCAGAGCAAAAAATCACTGAAATTGTAGTGATAGTATGGTCTACGCGTTCTTCACCGCTTTGATCTCCCCGGATTCTATTGCATCGAGGAACAACTCACAATCCCGTTCTGTCTGTTCTGCGTAGAGTTCTGCAAACGTCCCGATTGCCCGGTCGAAGACATCGGATTTCCCAATATACCCATAAATCATGGGAGCATCTCCTGACCGTGCATGAGCACGGGCAAGCGTCCAGCCACATATTTCTGCATACTGGGACAACTGTTGTGGCTTCATGATCGAAATATCGACTGCAAATTTCATGTCCCGGAGCTGCCGGATGTAAAATTGCCGTTTATATTTGCCAGTGCCGGTCGCCCAACCGAGCATCATGTCGCTTGCTGACTGCATCAGGCGCTGGCCGACCACTACCCTTTCTCCCGCATGACTGAATTCACTTTTTCCCGCGTAGGGTTCCAGGACAGAAGGACGTGCCTCTTTAATCTGGAGGAGGAGAGGGTCATTATCTTCTGCCAGGAAGAGCGCCACGCCACACCAGGTTCCTACACTCCCGACACCGACAACCTTGTTCACAATATCTTCCAGATGATACCGATCCAGCAGCACCCGGCGTTCAAAGGGCAGGGTTTCGCGATATGCCTGGAGTGTATTGATAGCAATTTCAGGAACTTTTTCTTCAGGAGGTGAATGATACACAAGGGGGATCTGGTCGATGATGAGCCGCCTTCCTTCATGGACCTTGGTAAGTTTGGGAAATACATAATCTGCGATATTTGCCCGTGCCTGATCAGCTATAAGCTGCCTGTTTTTTTTCGCCTCAGCATTGGGTGCTTTTGCTATGAGCGTGTCAGCATCGAGCTTGGCATACCAGACGTCGAGCACGTTCATCGCAGAAAACTGTGCGATTGCTTCACGATACGCCTGGACACAGGCTCTCGTTATAGCAGTGCAATCCTTATCAGAAAAATCATTGTCCAGGGCACCTACATAAAAGCTGGTCGCAAGACGCTTGATATCCCATTCAAAGGGTGCCGGAAGGGTTTCATCGAAATCATTGATATCAAAAACAAGGTTCCGCTCAGGCGTGGCAAACAGGCCAAAATTGGAGAGGTGGCAGTCACCGCAGGCCTGGACCCGGATGCCGGAAGTCGGGGTCTTTGCAAGGTCCATTGCCATCAGCGATGCTGTGCCACGGTAAAAGGCAAAGACACTCTTTGCCATCCGGCCATAGCGAATAGGAATCAAGTGCTGGAGCCTGCCTTCACTTGACTTTTTAATCACCTTCACCGGATCCGTGCGGTCCTTGGCCATCTCAAATTCAGCATGCGACTCCCGTGGGATCTTTGCCCGCAGGGCTTTTCCTTCCTGCCGGCGCTGTTCGCTTGTCTTGTAATCTGCAATAAATCTTGCAATGCCAAACGCATCGCGTTTCACCGTTGTTCCCTGTATCATAGTTCCCCGTCACCATCCCTGGAAGATGTGTTCCTTTTTAAGACTCACCAGGTATCCTCCCCTTTGTATTGATAGTGTAAAGATTTTTCTGATACGCTCATTTTTTCCCCCATCTCTGTACCCTCACAAATCCCCTCGTAGC
>DATMWO010000168.1:0-8607 GCA_035562475.1 Methanoregula sp. | reverse complement strand
GACGTAGCACCTGTTCGGGAGTTATCGCATCGGGGGAGCCACAGCGGCTGGGGTAAACCCCCCTTGAGCGTTTAGCTTGTAATTGAGCATTTCTACAGAGCAAAAAATTGCATTCACTAGCTGTATTCTTTTCAAGGAATCTGGGCTTTCAATTTTTCCAGCACAATTATTACCTTCTGCCCTTGCTCAAATGCATCTTTGAGCGCTGTCGGATGTTTGTTTATACCTCCATAAGCGTCCATATTATTTGCAATCACGTTATCGTAGTACTCAAATCCTGTTGTGTTGAACAGTGCGGTAATCACGGGAAATGCCCCGTCAAAAACATTCTCCCACCCAAGTCCTGCTGTCGAGATAAAAATTCCCTTGTGACGTTTGATATGGTCATCAGAAAAGTAAAGAGTTTTTAAAATAAACTTACGAGCCCAGAGGTATTGCTGCCGGTCAATAAACCCTTTGAGCTCAGCCGTAATCCCCATCGTATAGATTGGTGAGGCAACTGCAAGGCAGTCTGAACCCAGTATTTTTTCGTAGAGGATTACCGCATCATCATGTACAATGCATTCCCCGGTTTTGTGGCAGGCGTTGCATCCACGGCAAGGCGAATACTGCAGCGTTTTGAGTACAACCTTTTCTACGGAACCCCCAGATGCATGAGCCCCTTCGAGGAACCTGTCAAGCAGGGTTTCTGTATTTCCATGCCGGTGAGGACTTCCCGATATACCAAGAACTTTTATTTCCATGAAACCTCATTGAGAAAGGCGCTTTTTACTATCGGCAATCAGCGATTTTCCGAGTTTCTCAGCATCTGCTTTTGCTGTCGGGTGATGTTCGATCGCGCCTTTCTCATCCACATTATTGATCATCAGGTAGGAAATGTCCGCATCTTTGATATCGATCACATGGAAAAAGCACTTGACAGAAGGAACCGCTGCATCAAATACATGGCTCCAGTTCTGCCCGGCCGTTGCAAGAAACACACCGAGCCGTTTCCCTTTGCGTTCCAGGGGGACTATCGGGAGTTTGAGAACATATTTCCTTGATCGGAAGACCTGAGCACGATCAATCAGGGCCTTTGGTTGCGAGGCTATTCCCATGCAGTAAATAGGTGAGGAAAGTAGTATGATATCTGCGGCAATGATCTTGTCATGATAGATGTCCATCCCATCATGTTGTACACATTTATTGAGCTTTTCACAGGCATTGCATCCACGACAGGGATTGATATCTGCTTCATCAAGGGGGACTTTTTCTATGATAACATCAGGGTCAGCGATCATACTACTCAGCACCCAGTCCAGCAGTGTCTCGGAGTTACCGTACCTTCGGGGACTTCCGGCAAAGGCAAGGATTTTGATTGGCATAGCAGTTTTCTTGTGGCGGCAATGCTAAAAAAGGTTGGTTTTTGATCAATATAAGGAGAAAAAGGGTTAAAAGTATCAGATTTTCTTAAAACAGAGATACCAGTCTTTACACTCGTATCCTTCTGTCATCCGCTTTTCCATCTCTGCGGTTGTCTTGGGTGGTGGCACCACAACCTTATCCCCCGGCTGCCAGTTTGCGGGCGTGGAGACCTTGAACTTGTCCGTGGTCTGGAGTGCCTTGACAAGCCGGATGATCTCGGGCATAAACCTTCCGTTCTGGAGAGGGTAATAGATCATGGCTCGCATGATGCCTTTGTCATCGATAAAAAAGACACAGCGAACGGCAGCAGTCGAAGATTGTCCGGGGTGGATCATTCCGTATTTTTTAGCCACTTTCATGGTCAGGTCAGCAATGATCGGGAACGGTATCGTTACACCCATCTTCTCTTTTATGTCATGCACCCATGCAAGGTGCGCTGAGATGCTGTCCACAGACAGGCCAATCAGGTTGACATTGAGCGACCTGAGTTCATCATAAATATTCGCAAACGCCATGAACTCGGTGGTGCAGACCGGTGTGAAGTCAGCCGGGTGCGAGAACATCACCACCCATTTTCCTTTCAGGTCAGAAAGTTTAATGGGCCCCTGCGTGGTTTCCGCTTCAAAGTCCGGCGCCGGTTCCCCAAGAACAGGAAAGGTAATACAGGTATCGTTCTCCATAATCTTTCACAGCCGACCTTGTGTTACGGCATGACCTCATCAAGCTGTGCTTTTCCATAAACGTAAGCGGGCATTCCTGACAGGAGGAAAGTAACGCGAAGCGCCTCTTCAACCTCTGCTTTGGTGACACCAAGGTTTTTTGCACCAGCAAGCTGGGCGCGGACCGCATGCTGGTCACGCAGAGCTGCAGCAATAGCAATAGCAATTAGCTTTTTTGTCTTTCTCGACAGTTTGCCATCGTCCCAGATGTGCTGCTCAAATCTCATCACGAGATTGAACATCTCCGGCTCTTTTGTCGTCAACTCCCGGAAAAATTTCGGCACTTTTCCGATCTTCTTCTCAAGGGTATTGAGTTTCTTATCAGTTCCTTTTTTTACTGCGGATATTTTCGCAGGTGTTTTTTTTGGTACTGTTTTTTTTACTGCCATAATTTACTCACTCTCCAGTTGCATAGGTTCGCCGCAGCAGACAAGTTCGCCGCCACCGGACTCTTTTACAATTACAACGTTGCCGCAGATCTCACACCGGAAGACCTGACCCTCTTTTGAGACGTTTACCATGTTAAGATCATCCCTTTTTTGTCAGATAAAAACTGGGAGCAGGAATCTGTGTGCATATCTTTTGCAGGAACTCCCAGGAGTCACATTTGCTGTCAATGCCTGAAAAGAAAAATGAAGTTACTGGTTGCTTTTGCCGCGTTTCGGCGGATTTTTTGCATCCTCCGGTGTCTTAATGTCCGGGCGTATGTGCGTCATGGGGAAGCATTGGTATTCTTCGCAGGCGCAGGAGGGACATTTCCTGAGATCCTGTTCACTCTTGTCCAGGGTAAGTTCTTTTCCGCAGTCAATGCACACATATTTTCCCGCGCCGACTTTCTGTCCCGCGGTGTACGTCTTCTGTTCAGTCAACTAATTCACCAAAACTTTCATGCACGTCAAAGATATATATGAGTTGCGTTCGTGCATTAGAAAAAGATAAAAATGCATAAAATCGAAAAAACACTCATCTACAGGCAAAAGTATATTGCGTATTTTTTTTAAGGTGTTAATATGGCAGCAAAGATCATCGGTCTCCTTGGCAGTCCTCTTACTGAAGGAAATACCGCACAGTTGCTCGACAGGGCGCTCAAAGGAGCTGAAGATGCGGGATGTGAAGTCGAGAAAATTGTTGTAGTAAATCTTGATTTCCAGGCATGCCAGGAGATGATGTTTTGTAAGGAGCATGAAACCTGCATCCTGGATGATGATATGCAGGCAATGTACCCGAAACTCAGGGGAATGGATGGTCTCATCGTTGCAACACCCATCATGACCATGGGGATTCCAGGAAAACTCAAATCATTTATCGATCGGTTTCAGGTCTTTTTCATGGCAAAGTACGTGCGGAAAAAACCGCTCATATCAAAAGAAAAGAAAAAGGAACGAATGGGGTTATTTATCTGCATCTCCGGTATGAATATTCCTGAAGTGTTTGTCGGCGCGAAATTGACGGTAAAGGCGTTTTTTGATATCATCGACTGCAAGTATTCCGACGAGCTGTTGATAAGCGATATGGACACTATCAAAGATATCCAAGCGCACCCTGACCTCCTCGAAGCAGCATATAAAAAAGGTTTCGCATTGGGAAAGTATCTCTCGTCCTGATAGAGAGATTCAAAACTTCTTCTAAAAAAAAAGGAAGTGCAAAACAAAGGTTTCAGCAAATCATTTTTTTCGAACCATTGATAGAATCATCCCGATGATAAGTATTGAAATCACAACTCCGGTTATCACGTATACGACCGATTTGTCGAATTGGATAGGTGATACAGACACACTTCCGGGATCTTTTGGATAGTTTGATTGAAATTTTGTTATTGCCTGTGACATGTTCACTTTTTTTAACAGAGTGCCGGTCTTTTTGTCATACAACTCAAACGTCATCTGGTTTTCATAGTACGGAAGTATGAGGACAAGATCTGCATTATCAGAATATGTCAGGTACCCGGAAAGATAACCGGAAGATTCATTGTCTTTTTCAAGGACATCCCCCAGCTGATAGCGGGGATCCCAAAGAGTAAATTCCCGGATCGTGGAACCATCGGCCGATTTTAGCGTCCCTTTAAAATCCCCATTCCGGCCCTCGATATTTGGGGGGTGGCCGTATCGCATCTCAACTGACTTTTCTGTGATACTGCTTTTGTTTATGTTTAGGTGGACAACTACGATCTTAGAATAATCGGGAGAGTCATCTGCGGAAGCAAACCAGATTCCCTGCAGGAGCACCAGAAAAATCAGACATGCGAAAACGAAACGCTTCATTTCTGCCACCGGTTGATCGTATCAAAAATATGACGGATGTGTGAAGTTGAAGCATTTCCAAACCTGCCGGAATATGCCCCACTGCCCATGATATCGGGATCTGTATCCGCTCTCCAGAAATTTTTCACACAGGGATCTTTCGACCGGCTGCTGGCAGGTTTTACAATTTGCCGGCAGCTTGTGCTATCCCAGCGCTCCTGCTCGGCATTTTTTTTGCATGAGGATTCAGAACTCCAGACGTTGGGAAAAGGAGAATTTTCCACGTAATAGGTATCCCCGCAATAGGTATCAATCAGACCAAAGACCACATGCCCGCTCTCATGCAGAAAAATCATCGGAGAATCAGCTGGTGCTTTCAGCCAGGATCCTGATCCGGGCCCCAGGCCGTTTGCACACCCAATTGGTTCGCAGGGAGAGCCGGAATAAAAACCCTCATAGGATGGGTACATGATAATTGCCACATCCGTGAATGGTGCATCACTCCAGAAGTCATTGGGAAGCGTTCCAGCACAACCGTCGAAAGCATCAGCGAAACTCCCGGTATCCCAGTAATAATAAAAATTAAAACGCTCCCTGAAATCTTTGGGCAAACCCACAGAACCGGATGTCACGGTATCCAACGTTAAAAAAACATTGTCAACTTTATTGTTTACATCTTGGATGAATCGTTCCTGATTACCGGTATATGCGTCATTCTGGATTTTTGTTTTGGAATTACAGTTAAATGAAGTTTTTGAAGGTACAAAAACAATATCGATCTTTTCATCTGTTGATCCATGGATTTTTACCGGTATCACGTTTGATCGGTTGAGAGTGAAGGTGATTTGCTTCTTTTCAGTAATATCGACTGGTCGGGTAATCTCTTCATATCCTGATTTTGCCACCCTGATAGTATGTGAGCCTCTCTCAACATCACGGATAATCTGCTTTCCATCCTCCGCGTTGCTTCCGACAGACCCACCGTCAAGATAAACCTGTACCCCTCCTATATATGTCCCCGTTTTCGCATCTTTTGTTATTACCGTGAGATCGAATGCGTTTTTCACGGGAACTTCAGTGCGTTTGGGGGTATCGAGTATCTTAATAATGGTAAGCCCTCTTTTTTCGAGGCTTCCTTGTCCGGATACTACACCGGTGACGAAATATCCTTCACCCGGGACAACCGCAATATCCTGAATTTCGATAGATTTTCCGATACTGAATGTCCGGTTCTGCTTCTCGTTGCCGTTCAGGTCAATGTCCAGTATGATTATTTCGCCGGTTTTTTCTCGTTCAGATCCCTGGTAAGAACCTGCAATAACGGTTACTCCTTCAGTCGCCGGGATAAGGACGTTACCCGTGGATCTCCCCCTCACGGGAATATTTTTTCTCCACAGTTCTTTTCCATGATCATTGGTTCTGACCAGGAAAAGATCCTTATATCCTTGATTGATGGCAACGGGCAGGGAGATTCCCATGAGGATATATCCTCCATCCGGCGTTTGAATCACGGATATTTTTTCATCCGCCGGCCCGGTCCCATAGGTGGTAAACCATTCTTTGTTACCAAATTCATTCATTTTGTGCAGGTACGTAGACGGAGCACCGTTAATGCCATAGCTTTCGGTAATTCCGGCAACTATGTACCCTCCATCTTCAGTCTGGCGGATAAACTTGGCGAAATCATTTTTTTCACCCTTATAAAAACCGGTCCACTGTTCTCTCCCTTCGGCATCGGTTTTAAGAGTGTAACCGTCCCAGAGTGATGATTGAGAAGTGTCATTGCTCAACACGGACCCGGCAACGATGAATCCCCCGTCACGTGTTGGACTGACATAATTACCGAAGTAATATTCACCTTTATTGAATATCTGTGTCCATGTCTTTTTTCCGTCAGGATCAAGTTTCCTGAGGATAATCCCGTTGGTGGTGGTAGTATTGGAACTCCCGGCGATAATGTACCCTTTATCCTGTGTTTCAGTAATGAAATATCCTTCATAGGGACTTCCAGCATCGGTCCATTCCCACACTTTATTTCCATTTGTATCAGTTTTGATGATATATAGACTGGAACTTCCCGGCAAAGGTTTGTTATTTCCGATAGCCACCGATCCCCCATCACTTACAGCGATGATTGAATATTTCCCTCCTTCAACAGGCTGTTCGAATGTATTCATCCATCCCAGTTGAGGAGCTGATCCCGGCGTAGTATCTGTGGCTGCATGAACCGGGCTGAATAGTAAAATCAGGAGAATAAAGAAGATCTGAATGAAAAACAGAAATGTAATACAAGGGAAAAAAACGGGCTTGTCCTGCCGCGAAGAATCAAACCGTTTCATCTGTATTCCTCATATTTCACACTCTTGACCCGGTAATATATAATTTCTATGAATCTGTTGATTTTGCTGCCCTTCTGAATCAATAAAAAAATCCTCGGGTGCACCGGTTGCATACTCCCAAAACGATGTACACCGGGAACCTGGCAGATGTTTGTTAGGACATTCAAAAGAAGAAATACCCATACACTTCTCTCTCATCCTTTTATTTCCTGTCTTTTTTCCGTTTCCAGAGTACCAGAACGGAGATTATGAAAATTATGGCGATGAACCCTATCGCCAAAATGCACCTGTATTCAGGGAGTTCCGGTTGCACTTTCTCAATTTCAGGCGGCTCTTCTATTGGTGCTCTGAGTTGGGGACGTTGAGCAGGATTTAATCCCGGGATCCCTCCGGGCTCGAATAGGGATGGATTTTGGGGATTCACTCCTGTTCCCCCCGGCGAACCAGGTTGTATACCCGTTGGAACTGGGGTTGGTATCACGGGGGCGGTAAGATTCACCAGCGTGTATGAGATGTTGAAGTGAAGAGTATTATTCTGTGCATCATTCTGTGGTTGTCCCGTTTCTTCAAATTCCCATGTCCAGTTAAGTCTGGTAGTATCTCCGTCTTTTAAAGAATCGATAATGATGAAATGGTCTTCTAGGAGGGGAGCTTTTGGAAAGGAATTGATTCGGGCTGGAAGAATTATTGTGCTGGTGAGGTCATGGTTTGAGACATTGAAGTACATATAATTCGCCAGCCCGCCTCCCGGATTACCGTATCGATCGGAAGTGCTGATATTGTCAACCCAAATATAGACTATCCCCCTCTCGGTTCCGTTATTGTGAAGATCGATAAAGGTAGAACCATGATCTCCTGGTAGGATTCCCGTGATACTCCAGGGGAAAACACCCGTTTCTTCGAAAGTGAGGTCAACGGGGCCCTGTGCAAAAACAGGTACAGGCAGGAGAAAGAGAAGGATGAAAATGAATCCCGCCTGAGGGAACAATGATATCCGGTAGGTAATCCCTGAAATTGTCAATATACCCCCCTCAGCATTACGAGGTATTTCTTTAATGGGATGAATACTTGCGTACTTGTTATTACGAGTACCATACCCTCACATCATTAAGAATTGGTGTTCTATATGTATCACTTGTCGAAAGGGTTGCACGCCATTGAAGATATCTGCCTGAGGGGAGTCCTGAATTAACTGGTGATGGCCAGCCGGATTGTTGCCAGGCAGGTAATGTGTCTGTTTTGGTAAAGAGGGTATTGGACGCTCGCACCTCAAACGTGATATTTGTTCCTGCAACAAGAGCGGTATCCCAGGAAAGCGAGTCCCATCGTGTACCAGCATTCCCGGTATCATATACAGCTGAAGAAAGTTTACCAATTGATAGATATCCAGAAGAACCAGGACTGTACGAAAGGCTGCCCCCCCAGCCTACCAGACCGGGCGGATCAGAAACAAGAGTGTCGTTCCAGGAGTTTGCGGAAATATTATAGAGCCAGAATTTTTGCGAAGAACCATTAAAAGCATAAATATTGTTCCCGTTATCAGATACCAGAGCCCCGCCAGCATTTACAGGACCGGGAGTTGGGGTCATTGATGACCAGTTATTGAACGGGATTGAGTACCGGTAAAAATTTGTAGTACCACCTCCCCGTAACGCGTAAAGGTAACTTCCGCCGGTATAGACCAAAGCGCCACCGGAATTAATGGTGGCGGGAGTTGCGGTCATGGATGACCAGTTATTGAACGGGATTGAGTATCGGTATAAGTTACGCTGACCGCCCCCCCGTAACGCGTAAAGGTAATTCCCGCCGGTATAGACCAAAGCGCCACCGGAATTAATGGCAGCGGGAGTTGCGGTCATTGATGACCAGTTATTGAACGGCATTGAATATCGGTATAAGTTACGC
>DATMWO010000167.1:0-5683 GCA_035562475.1 Methanoregula sp. | reverse complement strand
TCGCAACAGTGAAGGACGAGAAGGATGCACAGATGGCACTTCACGTCCTTGAAAAGGGCACGCACGGGATCCTGCTGAAAACCGACAGCCCGGCCATGGTGAAATCCGTTGCAGCACTCCTGAAATCACCCACAGGCAAGGTTGGTCTCGTTCCCTTTAAGGTGACGAAGATCCACCCGGTCGGGATGGGCGACCGGGTCTGCGTGGACACCTGCTCCCTGCTCAGCGATGGCGAAGGCATGCTGATGGGCAACACCTCGTCTGCCCTGCTCCTTGTCCATGCCGAGACGCTGGAGAACCCGTACGTGGCACCCCGCCCGTTCCGGGTGAATGCCGGGGCAGTCCATGCCTACATCCTCCTGCCGGATGGGAAGACCGCGTACCTGTCGGACCTTGCCATTGGCGGCCAGGTGCTGGTCACTGACGGGAAGGGTACAGCCCATACCGCTATCATCGGCAGGACCAAGATCGAGCGCCGGCCCCTGCTGCTGGTTGAAGCTGAAGCCGGAAAGGCAAAGGTTAGCCTCATCCTCCAGAATGCGGAGACTATCCGGCTTGTCGGAGAGGACGGGAAAGCCATCTCTGTGGTGAACCTCCAGAAGGGCGACACTATCATGGGATGCACCCTTGATGGTGGCAGGCATTTTGGCATGGCAGTCAAAGAGACCATTCGTGAGAAGTGAAACATGAAGGCAGGAATTATCGGTGGAACGGGAAAAATGGGCCGCCTCTTCGTACCGGTTTTTGAGCGTGCGGGATACGAGGTAGTGGTTTCAGGGAGATCGACTCCTCTGTCAAATACAGATCTGGTAAAACAATGTGATCTTGTCATCGTATCTGTTCCAATTCATGATACTGTCCAGGTAATTAATGAGATTTCACCGGTTCTTCAAAAAGATCAGATACTCTGTGATTTCACGTCACTCAAAACAGTCCCGATCGCTGCCATGCTCAATTCAAAAGCCCGCGTTATCGGGTTACACCCGCTGTTCGGGCCAACAGTACAATCCCTCCGGCAACAGACAATTATCGTCTGCCCGGCCCGTGCCGATGAAGAAACGGTTGAATCCCTCATGTCCATTTTCCGCAGCGAAGGGGCACAATGCACCGTTGCAACACCCGAACAGCATGATCGGATGATGGCGGTGGTACAGGGCCTCACCCATTTTGTGACGCTCTGCATGGCAGATTCAGTCCGGCGGCTGGGTATCGACATCGAAACAACACGAGCTTTCACCAGCCCGGTCTACCAGATTGAACTCTCGCTTGTCGGAAGATTACTCTCACAGGACCCTTCCCTCTACGCCGACATTCTTCAGCAGAACCCGTTTGTTCCGGAAGTGCTGTCGATATGCACCTCATCAGCAGAAAATCTCCGCAGAATTGTGGATTCAGAGGATCCTGCACTATTCCGGGAATTTTTCCTTCGAAACACCCGGCATCTCGGTACCTATTGCGATGAAGGTATGAAAACGACCGATGCCCTGATAGAATGTATGGTGAACCGATGACAATAATCACGCTGGGTCCTGAAGGGACGTTCTCGCATGAACTCGCCCTGAAGATGGGATGTCCGTCTATCAGTCTGGTATCTACTATTCACGGCATCTTCTCGGCAGTGGCCAGAGGGGAAGGGGAGGGAATAGTACCGATTGAGAACTCAGAAGCGGGAGGAGTCGGCGAAACACTTGATGGATTATTACGGTTCCCTGTTTTTATTACCGCAGAGATGTACATGCCGATCCACCACTATCTCGCTTCTCTGGTTCCGCTTTCCCGGATGCGGGTAATCTATGCACACCCCCAGACTCATGAGCAGTGCAGCGGGCATCTTGAAAAATGGGGACTTCCGGTAATCCATACCAGCAGCAATGCATCCAGTGCGCTTGAAGCAAAAAAAACTCCCAACGCCGGTGCGATACTCTCTGCATCGGCTGCATCATATTACAAAATGCCTGTTCTTGTCTCAAACATTGAGAACAACGCATCCAACACAACCCGGTTTGTTCGCATTTCCCCCAAGCATTCTCCTGAAAGCGGGGCACAAAAATGCAGTATTGTTATTGACCCAACCCTGGATCGCGCTGGTCTTCTTCATGATCTTCTGGAAGTCTTTTCCCGGAGGGCGATTAATCTCACCAGGATCGAATCGCGTCCATCAAAAAGAGGCATGGGAAATTATGTGTTCTTTCTGGATTATGCCTGGACAACGGATACCTGCGAGGCACTTGATGAGCTTAAATCCATTTCTACGGTAAAGGAGCTGGGCTGCTACCGGAACATCGGAGTCCCGCCATGATAGTTACGCCTCCCCGCACAGGGAGCGTGGATCTGGTGGTTACTGCGCCACCATCTAAGAGTTACACACACCGGGCCCTCATCATTGGAGCGCTTGGGACCGGCACAACAACAATTCTTCAACCGTTATATGCACAAGACACCCGGCTCACCATTAACGCCTTGAGACTGCTGGGAGTAACCATAACCGTAAATCCGGACCAGATTCGTATTGAGGGATGCAGCGGCAGATTTCCCACTCGTGATACGACCCTTCTTGATCTCGATAATTCAGGAACAAGCCTTCGCCTGATCACCTCTCTTGCCCTGCTCTGCAGGCATCCCTTAATCCTCACGGGCAGTCAGCGAATGCAGGAACGCCCTGTCGGCCCGCTTGCACAGGCGCTTCTTAGCCTTGGGGGAACCATAGATTTCTTAAAAAATGAGGGATATCCTCCGCTGAAAGTGAGCGGTCACCTCAAGGGGGGCAGGGTTCTCGTTGACGGAACGATCAGCAGCCAGTTCATCTCCTCACTGCTGATAGCCGCACCCTATGCAGAAACCGAAGTTGAAGTCGTGATCCCGTCGCCTCCCTCATCACAGTCGTATATTGATATTACCCTTGATGCTATGCAGGAGTTCGGTGCGACTGTCACGCGGGACGGGTATGCACGGTTTCGGGTGAGCAATCACAGCCCGTATATTGGCAGGACTTATACCATTGAAGGTGATTACTCGTCATCATCGTATTTTTTTGCCATTGCCGCAATGTGTGGGGGGAGGGTGACAGTAAAAAATCTCACACCCGATTCCGTCCAGGGTGACCGCAGGTTTCTTGATGCGCTCCGGTTAATGGGATGCACCGTGACCTGTTCAGGGAATGCAGTGACTGTTGAGAGAAGAGGAGATCTCACGGGTATCATGTTTGATATGTCTTCATCGCCGGATACCGTCCAGACCCTCTGCATGGTCGCGGCTATGGCAAAAACGCCCACAACAATCACCGGCATCGGCCATTTAAAGTTCAAGGAAAGTGACCGTATATCAGGTACTGCAGAACGATTAAAGGCGCTTGGGGGGAACGTACAGGCAGAAGAGGATCGTATAACGATCCTCCCGGCACCCCTTCATGGTGGTAGTATAAATCCGGATAATGATCACCGGACAGCGATGAGCTTCGCAGTGCTTGGTCTGGGCATTGGGGGAATTACCATAACGGATGCTGAATGCGTGAGTAAATCGTTCCCGCAATTCTGGGATATACTATCCGGAGTAATGAAATGAGAAGGATTGTACTGACCGGTTTTCGCGGGACCGGAAAAACCGAAATAGGAAGGATCCTCGCCTCAAGGCTGAATGTTCCTTTCATTGACACCGATGATCGTATTGAGACAATGACCGGACGGTCAATCCCTGATATTTTCCATGATGATGGGGAAGAACGGTTCCGCAGTATTGAACGTGAGGTTATCGCATCACTTCCCGCAGCGGATGTAATCGTAAGTACGGGTGGTGGTGTTATCTGTGATCCAAAAAACATGGAACACCTCCGCCGGGACAGCACGGTTGTGCTCCTGTTTGCTGATTTGGATACCATCGAAAAACGGTTAATAACAAAACCACGACCCCCTCTTACCAGCCTAACCCTGCATGAAGAGATTGCCGCAATGATGGATCGCCGCAGGAAAAATTATTATGCCTCTGCTGATTTCTGTATGGATACGAGCGAGACTTCACCCGTTCTTGCCGGTGAAAAAATTCTATCGCTGCTCCAGACAGGGGTCCCGACAGAAAAACAGCGGGATACCGCGTTGGCATTTTTTAAAACCGGCCGCCTCCCCCCTCTCCCTTTGAAGAAACTTGAAGGTATCCTCACCGGGCCTGACCGTAATCCACGGACCCGGATTTTAGGGGTTGCCGGCTACCCGTGTGCTCATAGCTGGAGTCCGAAGCTCTTCAATGCACTCTTTGCGTTCTATCACCTTGATTGCCATTACACCTGGTTTGAGGATCCAGAACTCGAAGAGATCATGAATATTGCAAGGATAATTGATGCAAAAGGCCTCTCAGTTACGATCCCGTTCAAACATGAGGTGATAGAATACCTCGACGAGATTGATGAACACGCAGCACGGGAGATTGGGGCAGTGAATACCGTTGTGTTCGCGTGCGGGACAACAATCGGGTATAACACGGACTGGCTCGGGGTACGTAAACCTCTTGTCACGATGAAAGGGGCAAAGGCTGTGCTTCTTGGTGCCGGGGGTGTTGCGGCGGGTGCAGCATATGCACTTACTGATCTCGATATGGATGTGACGATTTTGAACAGGACACCCGAAAACGCAAAAAAACTTGCTGAACGGTTCGGGTGCGGGTGGGGCAGCTGGGACGAATTTGACAGGATCAAACCGGAGCTTGTCGTGAATGCCACACCTCTTGGCATGCAACCGGATACCCGCAATCCCTTAAGAATGGATCAGCTGCATAAAGGCATGACCGTGTTCGATCTGGTGTATACCCCCCCGGTAACGCCGCTGATCGAAGCCGCACGGGCACAGGGATGCCGGACTATTACCGGTGTTGAAATGTTCATCGAACAGGCACGGGAGCAGTTCTACCTGTTCTTCGGTATAGATGTCCCGGTGGAGAATGTGAGGGGGCTGGTCCTATGAATTCGTTTGGCAGAAATTTCCGGATTACCAGCTTTGGTGAGAGTCACGGTGCAGCTGTCGGGGTTATTATCGATGGTTGCCCGGCAGGGATGAAACTGACAGTACAGGATATACAACCGATGCTTGACCGGCGGCGCCCGGGTACATCCCCTCTCACCTCTTCCCGGGATGAGATGGACCAAGTAGAGATACTCTCCGGGATTTTTGAAGGCATGACTACGGGTGCGCCGATTGCACTGATGGTTCGAAATGAAAATCAGAACCCGAAGGATTATGACGAAATTCGCGAAAAATTCCGGCCAGGCCATGCGGATTTCACCTACCGGGAAAAGTACGGTATCCATGACTACCGTGGTGGGGGGAGGAGTTCCGGACGCGAGACCCTGGGAAGGGTTGCTGCCGGAGCCGTTGCTATAACATACCTTGCAGAACATGGCATCAAAATAACCGGCAAAATCCTGAAAATCCATGGAAAAACAAAACCTGGTGAATTCGAACAGGAAATACTGTCTGCAAAAGAGAGGGGCGATTCGGTCGGGGGTATCGTTGAGATTACTGCTGACGGGTGCCCACCCGGCCTTGGCGATCCGGTCTTTGGCAAACTGGACGCGCTTATTGCAGGAGCCATGATGGGGATAGGCGCAGTCAAAGGGGTTGAGATTGGTGATGGATTTGGAGCAGCCGGAAGGTTCGGAAGTGAGAATAACGATCAGATGACCCGTGACGGGTTTCTG
>DATMWO010000166.1:0-13988 GCA_035562475.1 Methanoregula sp. | reverse complement strand
ACTCAAATCTGCTCCTGCAACACGGCGGGCTATCGCTATTACCTGGAACCCGGTGATAGACGAAAAACTCGATGACTGCCCCTGCCTCCAGCTTGTCCAGTGTGTCCTGCGGGAGGGAAAACTTAACATGCGGGTTGTTTTCCGTTCAAATGACATGCTTACTGCAGCCGGTGCTAATATGTATGCCCTTGTTCAACTCCAGAAATCAATAGCCGATGCGCTTTCAGTCCCCTGCGGTACGTATTCCCACATTTCGCTCGTCCCCCACATTTACTATATTCGTGATATCCATGATATCGAACCATTCTGCAAAAAAGGGGAGTTCATTCAGCCGGTCAGGGAAGTATGTCATGCCTGCCAGAAGTGCGAACGGGCTAAGGCTGTGTGACTAATGGCAGTCCGTCACCTTAATTAAGCAACAGCGGCAAAAAATAAGAGGCACAAAGCCCGGTAGTGTAGCGGTCAATCATGGGGGACTCTGGATCCCCCGACAGCAGTTCGAATCTGCTCCGGGCTACTTCTTTTCAAGGTGTTTTTTATCTTATGGGTATCTGCCGGTCTAACGTACCTGTTTACCTATGCAAGCAGGGCTGGAAGAATGCAACAGAGGAATACAGAACCGAACGTGCCGGCGCCGCCAACACTAACCTCCGGGACTTCAAGATCTTTTATCCGGTTCAGATTAGCAATGTTGCCCCCCAGCAAAACCCCGGTCACCCCGCTCACAAATGCTGTTACCGATGCCGTAAGACCTGTTCCCCCGGCAAGTAGCAAACTGACAAGGAGTGCTGTAAGCCCCGGAATGAGAAGAGGCACCTGTATACCCATATAGGTCACAGGACGGGTTGAAAAAAAGGTAATGATTGCTACTACAGTGAAGCCGACACATACAGTAAAAATCAGTGAAGGTCCCGTGATCATTATAGCCTGGTACATCATGTATACGGATACACACACCGGAATAACTGCACCACCAAAATTTAGGGATATTGTTGTGTCCCAGACCTGACCGTTTTTGCAGGGAACACACACATCAAAGTCGGATGTTTCATCGTGGGAAACTCTGATCATATCGCGCCGGATACGATACAAAGGAATAGTAACAAAACTCCCAAACAGCATCAGCAGCACAACCGCGAGTGCGGAAATCCATGAAAACCCGAGCCTGGTGAATGCAGCACCGATAATCCCCAGAATGAGCAACGGGATGAGTATGATTACAAGAGCGATAAGTAAGATAATCGCGAACACGGAAAGCGGGCCAGCCGAATAGAAACGGACTCCGTCACTCATGGAAATTCCTTATCCTCCCGGTTTCATGCAGACAATCGCTGCGTGATCGTGGTGGAACGGCGCAAGCCAAACACATTCCTGCACAATTAGCCCGGCTGAGAGAAGAACATCAAGGGTATCCTGGAAGATTGCAGCAGGTTCCTTTCTCACATCAACGCTCCGCGTCTTGAGCATCAGAACCAGAAATCCTCCGGTTTTTAAGAACGAGCAATTCCGCAGGGCAATACTTGCCTGTTCCGGCTGGGCCACATCCTGGTAGAGCAGATCAACAGCTTCGACCAGCGGGGCATACTGTTCGGGACGGGCAGCATCTGCCATAATCGGGATGACATTCCTTCGCCGCCGGGACACTTCCAGGAGGTCCTGCATCGGACGGGGGGCAAACTCCACAGCATATACCACATCAACATAATCCGCTATATGAGATACTGTTGTCCCGTTCGCTGCTCCAAGATACAGCACTCGCATTCCGGGGGTGAGCTCGACACCGGTTCCCACGTGATAAAGGGCAGACATCTTGCTTCGGTGAGGGTCCCATACCCGGGCACCCCCTAGTATCCGCTCATTATAGACCCCACCCTCACCGTGTGATAGTAAAACATCACCATTCCAGATCACGGTTCATTCCCCTTCCCAACCGCATCGATGCGCTCCTGAGCCGATTCAAGAAAAGCCGGATCTGTCACTCCTCTGAAATAATCAAGCCGGGCAGCAATCGCAATTTTTCCTGCGAGCACACGGGCAACTTTGCCCCGTAAGTTCCTGGGAGCATTATGCACCCGCCGGTGTTGAAAGATGATCCCATGTTTCGGACAGGGAGACCGTGTTTTCAGGTGCGCGAACAGTGCCGTACGGGCACCCAGTACCTGGATTGCACTTGCCGGGAGCCGGGAGAGTAAAAGAAGCCCTCCGGCATGTGACAGGAGCCGGGCAGCAACAAGTCCCCCGATCAGCGCACTGGTGTTGGGCATTACACTATTTGCCCGTGCCGAAACCTCTTTAGCGAGAATAGTCCGGGTTTCCGACAGCTGCTCTATCTCACCGGCAACCCTGCCAAGCGCCCCTTTATTCTTCTCGCGCATGGATTTAACCAGAACATGTGCCGGTGTCCTTCGATACTTTCGGGAGAATGCCGGGTGCCGGACCAGATACCATTCCGCTGCCCTTTCCGAGAGCAGGTTAATGACGGTATCGATCTCATCAAGCGTTCTCACCATCTGGAGCAGTTCTGCATCTTTTCTTGAATACTGCTCCCGTATTGAACGTTCGGCAGCGGCGATGCAGACTGCCTGCAATTTTGCGAGATAATCTATTCGATCACTACATGCACCGCAGAGAACTGCCTGCTCCCATCCGAGCGGTATAAAGGAGTCCATACTTGAGGAAATCGATCGGGTGCGATCGATTATGGCATTTAAATCTCCGATAAACAATGTGCAGCATCCATCACCCACATCACCGAACCAATAGGACTGCATTAGAGAAAATTTAGGGTTTGTGGCCGTATAAAACCATAGATCACCAGGTGTTGCACGCGTGTTGGAAAATGCAGAACTAATCAACCGGTTACATCCATGCTATCCCAAACGAGTAAAGTATGACCGGCGCTATGATCGCGCCCATGCAGAATACCCTTGGAATATTTACCAGATGCGGAACGAGTCCCAAAGCAGTTGCCAGGATAAGAATAACCACCCCGAACGGTCCCGTGAGGATGATGCAAAGGAGGATAATAAACGCGATAACTGCACGGTTCAGCAATTTTCCGTCAATCCCGTTAAACCTGCTCGCAGAGCGGGACAACACCACGGTAATACCATATGCAGCGCAGGCAGCAAGAACGCCGATAATGGTCAGTTCACTCATGGTGGGTAGCGGGAGTTCTGAGAGGGCAACCATTACGCCGTTTCGCATCCGGGACAGTGCGAATAGTGCAGCGAGTCCGATGAATGCATTTGAGGTGTTCGCCGCACTTGTCGCAAGAATATATGTCCGGCGGTTCTTTTCATATCCGATAAGAGAAGCCAGCACACTGTTTGCAGAGGCTGTGGAGAGTCCGGGAAGCCATCCAACTGCGACTCCGGCAAATGTACCGACAACGGAATAGTACATTATGGTCCTGTCTTCCATCCGGATACCCCGGAAATGCTGTTCCGGCATTGTTCCCTGCGATGCGGTGATAAGAACAGAAATCCCAAAAAGCCCGGTGAGAAGAGGCATAAGGATTGCACTGCTTCCCGCGAGTGTGTGCCAGCTGAGGAAGGCGTAGCGGAGCGCGAAAATCCCAAGAATCCCGGATACACTGAATAGTGCAAGTGCCCAGCCGGGGCATTCACTGGTCACGATCATATACCCCATCGTTGAAATCAACAGAATGCCGATCCACCAGTCAAAGTATGGCTGGAGAGCGGGGAGAAGGAAAAAACAGATTATGGAAAGTGGTACAGCTATGACCATCGCCCAGGCACTGCCAAGTGCTGCAATCCTCACCGCTTCCTCACCATTTCCCTCAAGACAGAGAGCATGGGCCGGGAGTACAGCAAGTGAAGTATCAGCATCCGGAATGCCCAGGAATGTGCTGGGGATAGAGTCCACAAATGTGTGCGTTATGAGGGCTGCGAACATAGCGCCGGCAAGCACGAGAGGGCTAAAAAAAGACAGGAATGCAACCTGTAAACTTAAGAGAACACCGGCAAGGGTGTTGGAATGGACGCCAGGGATAATCCCGCTTAAGGTACCAAGCATTACCCCAATAAAAGTACCAAGCAGGATCTCGATCATTCACTAGTGATGTGGGAGAATGAACATAAATTCACCGAAATGCATACCATCATATCATAATGAGGTGATGAATCCGTAATGAAGATCGCAGTCACCCGGCTGGCAGGGAAGGAAAAAAACGACGCCGCACGCTGTGCACAGTTCGGTCATATCTGCTACAGTGTCCACCCTCTGCGCTCGGAAATCAGACCGGGTGCAATTACAGCATTCATTGAAGCAGTTGATCGAAGTGAATTTGACTGTCTTTTCTTTACCAGCGCACTACCGGCAAAGATCATCGCGCCGCTGCTGAACAGGTTCCCGCGTGTAATTGCAATCGGACCGCAGACTGCAAAAGAACTTCAGCACTATGAGATAGATTGTGAAACTCTGCCCAGTTTCTATTCAAGAGATTTTGTGCCCTACCTTGGAGAATGGATCAGGGGAAAACATATTGGCATCCCGCGGGCTGATGTGCCGAACCCCTCACTTACTGAAGCAATCACTGCAGCAGGAGGCATTCCCCGTGAATTCCGCTGTTACGGGCTTGAACCTACCGGAGAGTCCCTCTTTCTAAAAGATGCAGATGCGATCCTTTTCACAAGCGCCATGTCATTTACAAAGGCGGTATGGAATAAGCACACGGACATTATGGTGATAGCAATCGGTGATATCACCGCCGCGGCAATGCAGGCAGCGGGAACGAACCCGTCGGTGGTTGGGGATGGTTCCCTCGAAGGAACAATGATGGCACTCAACAATTATCTCAACAGTCAAAGGAAGCGAACAGGATGACCGGAGATGCTGAAAAGGATGAGCCCCACCATTTGTGGAACCATGCCGGGATAATTGTCATTGATAAGCCAAGAGGGCCGTCAAGTCATCAGGTAGCTGCATGGGTGGGGAAGATGCTCGGCTGCCAGGTGGGGCATGCAGGAACACTCGACCCGCAGGTTTCTGGTCTGCTTCTTATCATGCTCGGCAATGCGGTTCGTCTTGCCCCGCTCCTCCTCCAGCACGATAAAGAGTATATCTGCCTGATGCGGCTGCATGGTGATATTGACAAAAACCGAATCGAACAGATCAGCGCGGAGTTCACCGGCAGAGTCTACCAGCGCCCTCCACGAAAGAGTGCAGTCAAGCGCGTCCTCCGAATCCGCACCATCCAAAAACTTGAGGTCCTTGATACTGAAGGGCGACTTGTCCTGTTCCGCGTCAACTGCGATGCCGGTACCTACATCCGCTCACTCTGCCACCACATGGGTCTTGCTCTTGGGGTAGGTGCACACATGGTGGAACTTCGACGCACACGGTCGGGATCATTCAATGAACAGGACATGCATACACTTCACGATGTTCAGGATGCCTGTAGTGCAGTAAAAGAGGGGAATCGTAGAGCACTCTCATCGATCATTCTCTCGGTAGATTCAGCAGTGCCCGATCTCGCAACGGTTATTATCCGGGACACCGCGGTTGATGCAATCTGCCGCGGCGCGGTGCTTGCAGGGGTTGGCGTAATCAGCTGTGATGAGTTCAAAACAGACCAGACCGTTGCGGTTTTGTCGCAGAAAAAAGAGTTTATCTGTCTGGGCAGGGCGCTTGTACCATCCAACTCGTTCAAACCAGGGGAAACAGGACTGGTAATCACACCTACCACCGTTTTCCTGCCGCCGGGAACCTATCCCCGCGGCTGGTCTAAATCAGGTAAGATAAAAATACCAGAAAAAACACTGAATAAAAAATCGGAAAAAAAGATACCATTAAAAAAATACCCGTCTAACAGATAGGATACACTTTTTGCTGAGGTAGTCTAGCGGTAGGGCGCAGGCCTGGAAAGCCTGTGGTGCGAAAGTGCCTCGGGGGTTCAATTCCCCCCCTCAGCGTCTGATTATTCTCCCCTTATTTTTTCACGCTTTTTTAGAGGGGGAACAGAGAGTTTCATTTGCAAAGGCAAAATATTCAGGTACGATTTCAAACCCAAGGAAATGTCGCCCCTCCCGCTGTGAAACGATCGCTACCGTTCCTGAACCAAGGAACGGATCAAAAACCAGATCGCCGGCATTACTTGAATACATCAGCATCTTTTTTACAATCTCTGAGGGGAGTTTGGTTGGCGTCTTCTTTTTTCCTTTCCAGTATTCACGGTTGATTACCCATACGTCCTCGGGGTAATGATCAATTTTATTGAAGGTATACCGTTTCGGGTCTTTTACCACAAACAGGATGTGATAATGGCTGGTCACATATTTTTTCTTCGTGAAGACACCGAACTGGTATTTCCAGATGAGATGGTTGATTGTTGTAAAACCTGCTGTATCAAGCCCTTCAAGGATATCCCGGAGCCGGTTCCAGCCGGAAAAAACATACATGCTCCCATAGGCGGCAAGCACCCGTGCAGCTTCTGCCATCCATGTCTGAGTAAATGCATAGTACTCCGCTCCTGGGATTTCCTGATATCCTTCCAGAACGTTGGAGCCGGTACGATTGTAATTTTCCCGTTGCGCTTTAAAGTCGATGGCAAAGGGGGGGTCCGTGACGATAAGATCAATCACTCCATCGGGAATTTTCGGCATAAGCTCAAGTGCATTACCCTGGTAAATGGTATCAGGATCGAATGCACCAAGCCTCCGTTTCATCAGCACGTCCCGCCAAATTCCCTGCCGTTCTCAAAGGCTTTTATATTAATTCCGATGGTCTTTTTCGGAACAAGATTCTTAACTGCAGTTAAAAGTGATTCGGGTTTAAGGGGCATGGATTGCGATGCCGCACCCAGCATAACCACGTTTTGCGAGAGAGGACTTCCTGCTTCTTCTGCCAGTTTATCTGCATCAAGCAGGCAGAGTAGATGTTTTTTCAACGCTGAAATGATCTCATCTTCCGAGGGCACCACAAGTTTTTGCGTATATACTGATGTCGGGAGAACAAGATGCCGGTTCACCACCATCTTTCCACCTGTTTTCAGGTAATGGGAATAGCGGAGTGCTTCGAGAAGATCAAATGAGATTAAAAGATCAGCCTGCCCTGGGGGGATCAGCGGTCCGTGCAGCCCGTCGATCCGTATATGACTCTCGACCGACCCCCCACGTTGTGCCATGCCATGCGTCTCTGCCCCTTTCACGTGCCGTCCTTCAATCAGGCATGCTTCGCCAAGAATGTTTGAGGCAAGAATTGTTCCCTGGCCACCAATACCGACAATCAGGATATCAAAACTTCGGGTCATTTCTTCCCCTCCCGGACAATTGCCCCTACAGGACAGAGCTCAACGCATACCGCGCAACCGCTGCACAATTCATTAATCCGGGCTTTTTCATCCTCAAATTCAATGGCAGGGCAACCAAACCGGACGCAGGTCCCGCAACCGGTACAGATCTCATGATTGACCCTGTATCTCCCGCGTTTCACCCCGGCACGACGAGCTGAGATAACACACATCTGTTTGGCGATGATGACCTTCACACCCTTCCGTTTTTTTGCTTCCTGTAACAGGTTTACCATACCGGTAATATCGTACGGGTCAATACTCTCGACAAAACTGACACCAGATGCCCGGCAAATTGCATCAAGGGATACGGGAGGACTCTCCACGCCACAAGCGGTCATGCCGGTATTTGGGTTCGGCTGGTGACCGGTCATAGCCGTGACCCGGTTATCCAGAATGACAACGGTAATGTTTGCTCCATTATAGACTGCGTTAATTAAACCCTGGATTCCTGTATGCAGGAATGTAGAATCCCCAATCGTACAGACAATATCATGGGTATCACCGGCATGAGAAATGCCGCTTGCCACGGTAATCGACGCGCCCATGCAGATAGCAGTATCAACAACTCCAAGCTGGAGCCCGAGTGTATAACAACCAATGTCACTGGGATAAATAGCATCCTTGAATACTTTTTTTATGGCATAGAACACACCGCGGTGCAGGCAGCCGGCACAAAGAATCGGGGGGCGGGGGGGAAGGTTTTGAATGGGATCAATCTGCGTGAATGGATTTTTTGGCAAAAACCCCGCTTTTTCCATGATCACCGCGACAGATGGGAGAGATAACTCCCCTTCGTACGGTGCGTACCCATTCTTTTTCCCAAATACCGGGACACAACCAGCGACCTGGCGTACAACCTCTTCCACTTCTGGTGCGAGTTCTTCAATCACCAGCACTTTTTCATGGTTTTTTACAAAATCGCCAAGCCATTCTTCATCTATCGGGTACGCCCCGATTTTCATAAACGATACACCTTCCGGTAATAACTCCTGCACATAGGTGGAGCCAATCCCGCTCGCGATGATCGCGGTCTTTCCCCGTATTTTGTAGTGGTTGAATCCCCGTTCAACCAACCTCTTCCTTATCGCAGACTGCTTCTCATTCAGTTTTTTATGCAGGATGCGGGTATGCGCCGGAATGACAACATACTGACGCGGATCTTTATGAAACTCACCTTTTCGCAGACCTGCAACCGGCTCACCCAGCAGCACGTCACCCTTCGAGTGACATATTCGTGTCGTGGGGCGGAAGATAACGGGCAGCCCAAATTCCTCGGAAAGCCCGAATGCTTCCGGGATCATGTCATGTGCTTCCTGAATGCTTGCAGGATCGAGACACGGTATCCGTGAAAAATGTGCATAGCACCGTGTATCCTGTTCGTTCTGCGAACTGTGGGCGAACGGATCATCAGCACTCATTATTACGAGGCCCCCCGTGATACCCGTATAGGCACTTGTCATCAGTGGATCCGCGGCAACATTGAGTCCAACGTGTTTCATAGTGCAGAGTGAACGGATACCGCACCATGCTGCAGCAAGAGCGTTTTCCAATGCCACCTTTTCGTTGACCGACCATTCAACATAGTATGACCGGTCAGGTTGTACACGAAGCACGTCGATCACTTCAGATGAGGGTGTGCCTGGGTAACCACTTACAAAATCCACACCGGACTCAACACATGCGTGGGCGATCGCTTCATTCCCGAGGAGATATTTATGTCCCATGATCTTAGTCCCGTACTTATACCGTGGCTTTTCTACACATATCCCTATCTGAATGTATCATCATGTCATTCTGCCGGTTCACAACTTATAAAAACTCTGGTGGAGTAGTAAATAAGGTAAATTTCAGGCAAACTTTTGGGCCCGTAGCATAGCCCGGTGGTGCGCCCGGCTGATAACCGGGAGGTCATGTGTTCGAATCACATCGGGCCCATCCACGATATTCCGGTAGTTTTTTCTTTCTCTGCACAGTTTTATACACGATCACGTTTTCGTTCCCAGGAGGGATGATATTGTCCTCATGTCTTTTTAACGAGCCTCTTCGCTCTGTCCTGGAAATACTATCTTTCATGATAAGGGGTGTTTCAACCAGAAAAACCGCAATCATCAGCTATAATCTTAATCCCCAAAGACAGAAAAAAGAAGAAAAAGATTACCGTCTATCGTTCTTTTGCAAAGATATATCCCATCACTTTTTCAAGCGCTTCAACCAGCGCTTCTTCTCCTTTCAGGTAATCGTGCATCGCGCGGTAAAGCATGAACATAATATCATACCCGTAGTGCTCGATTGCAGTCCTGGCATCAATAGGATTAAGGTACGAATCGGTGAGAAACCCGTCAAAACTGTACATAAGTTCAAAAAATTTTCCCTCTTCAGACATCACGCAGAACTGGTCGGTGACCGGCATCCGGGGGTTGTCCGGCCGGAATGCAGCGGCCTCTGCAGCCTTCCCAAGAATGATCATCTTTTGCGGGTAATAGGCGGGATCGTAGATTTCTCCCTTGGTATCCTGCTTACCCTTTCTCAGCATATTCAGACCGACAACCTTGACAACCGGAACCGTTGATTTGGCCATCCGGGCAAGGAGTTCTGTGTCATGGTCCCTGATCTCCTGTGAGAGCGAATCGCTTTTTTCCTGCAGATCTTGTATCTTCTGCTCCAGTTTTTTTAATCCAGCTTCTATTTCATCCATGACTTCACCATTACACAGCAGTTACAATTAGGAGTGGTTATTCCGGAGGGATAAATCCGCTCGTTTTTAAGAGAGCCGTGACAGTATCCATCTTTGGATGAGGTTTTTTTAATGATGGAGAAGGGGTAATATCCCCAAGGGTTCTTTAAGGAGTTTATGCTTCAGCAGAAACGAGTTATCGCTTCAAACGAAGACTCCGCACGCTTGAGAATACAAAGATTTGAATGTCACCTGACCCGTTGCCCTATAAAGAAATACTTCCGGTCTTTTTTCAGGATTGCATGACCCTCGTATCCAACAGGAAGATCCTCATTAATCACAATTCCCAGATAATTGGACGCTCTGGCCATGACTGATCCCTTTTTGATTGTCTCTGTCACACGAAAGGCCACCGGTTTTTCAAGACAGCCGGCGTTGATCGATGCGTAGACCTTTTCCGACAAGGAATTCATGGTTCGTGAACGATCCTTCTTAACCCACTCAGGAAAGTCTTCTTTTGAAGAGAGGGGAGTAAAAGGACGCTGTGAATACCGGGTGATATTTACTTTGTTCGGGCGAACCCTCTCTATCAGTTTTAGCGACTCTGAAAAGTCTTCTTTTGTTTCACCGGGAAACCCGACAATCATATCTGTGGAAATAGTAATTTTTGGATAACGGTTCTTAAACGCAGCAATAATCTCTTCAAAATCTGCTATCGTATACTCTCTCCCCATCCGTTCAAGTATAGTGTCTGATCCGGACTGAACGGGTAGATGAATGAATTTGAAAATACGGTCACTGGAATAAGCATCGACCAGATCGTCTAGAATTCCTTTCACGGATGCGGGATTCATCATCCCCACCCGGATCATAAACCGTCCTGGCAGACACCCGATACCCTGTAAAAGATCGGGAAGTGATTTTCCGATATCCCGTCCCCAACAACTTGTATCCTGTGCGGTAATCTGGATCTCTGGTGTTCCGGCATTTGCATGATTCAGTATCTCTGCCTGGATTTCTTCTTCAGGAAAACTTTTCAGACGTCCGCGAGCGAACCGGGTAAGACAGTACGTGCACCTGCCCAAACATCCCTGAGCTATCTGAACAATTGCCACCCCGCCACCACTAACAGTTCTGACACTACGGTAAGCTTCTTGAATTATTTCAGAAGGCAGAAACGCAGGTGTACAAACAGCAAAAATTACCTCGCGCTGAATTTCCGGCATGCATCCCGTCACAAAGAGATCATACTCCCGCAGCTGTGAAAGCCGCCTGAGCATGCGTCTCTCAGTTGGCCCAACAACAGTACAGGTATTAATGATTACTGCATCTGCCACTTCCGCTGAATCGACAAAAGTACTTCCTTTGTCCTTTAAAATCTCGATAAGTTTTGCTGTATCACCAAAGTTATAGCGGCACCCATACGTTTCGATGTAGACACTCCGGTCACGAAACGTTTCAAAAATCTGAATGTCAGCATTTTTTCCGCACCTGATTTCTGGTGTTTCTGCCACTTTTTTCAGCACCACTGGATCTATTGAACGAACTCCAATAAATAGTGTTAAACTAATAAAAACGGGAGATAACCCGAAAGTCTGAAAAGCCAGGTCTTAATTCATTTTCCTGAAACACCCCGTACATCTCATCCCGTGAGCACAACACTTAACCAATGGCACCCATAATCTGTTTATCATGATGAGAATCGGGCTCCTCGGCTGTGGTAATATCGGACATATCATAGCACAGCATGGGGGGAGGTTCGAAATCTCAGCGGTCTATGATAAGGTGTCAGAGCGGGCAAAAGAGATCGGAAAGATTTCCGGTGCACACGCATATGACGATTTTGAGTCATTTATTACCTCTGATATCGATATAGTTGTGGAAGCAGCATCTGTAAATGCCGTTAAAATCTATGCGGGACGTGTTTTATCCCACAAAAAAGATCTCGTGATCATGAGTGTTGGTGCGCTTTCTGATTCGGTCTTCCAGGACGAGATCAGGGAACTGGCTAAAAGATATGGACAGAAAATTCACATCCCGAGCGGTGCGATATTTGGCCTTGATAACCTCAAGATAGGAAAAATTTCAGAAATTACAAAGTTACTTCTGAGAACCACAAAAAGTCCTGCATCTCTGGGTATTACTGCTGATACGCGGAGATTGATATTTTCAGGAAAAGCAAACGAATGCATCAAAGCATTTCCCAAAAATGTCAATGTATCAGTCGCAATGAGTCTTGCAGCCGGACATGACACGGATGTGGAGCTCTGGGTTGACCCGTCAGTCGACCGAAACGTCCACGAAGTTTTCGTTGAAGGAGATTTTGGGGATACCTACATTAAAGTAACAAATGTTCCCAGCCCGGGTAATCCAGCAACAAGCTACCTTGCTGCGCTTTCCATCCTCTCGCTGCTCAATAATCTTAGTGATCCAATAATCATAGGAACATGATGCAATATATCAGGAGAAGCTGGTATGGTAGCACTCGATTATCTGCTAAAGTTCATTGAGGAGGATGCACCGTCCGGGGATATTACTTCTGCTGCAATCATACCGGATATTACCTGCAATGCAGAGATAAAGGCAGAACAGGATGGAATCATCGCAGGAATAGAAGAGGCATCCACACTTTTTTCCCATTTTGGGGTGAAGGTGACTCATCTGGTAAAAGACGGGGATTCTGTCTGTCAGAATACTCCGATCCTTTTACTCACCGGGGATGCAAAAAAGATACTTCTTGTTGAACGGACTGCCCTCAATATTATCGGAAGAATGAGTGGTATTGCAACACGCACAAGGAAGAATGTCGATATCGTATCAGCAGTCAATCCAGGCTGCCGGGTTGCAGGTACACGAAAAACATGTCCGGGGTTGCGGATTCTCGACAAAAAGGCGGTAAAGATAGGAGGCGGCGATCCCCACCGTATGAGCTTAAGCGACGGGATACTTATCAAAGACAATCATCTGGCTCTGGTCCCCCTCCGAAACGCTATTCTGACCGCAAAAAAAGGTTCAGCATATAAAAAAATTGAAATCGAGGTGGAAACACCTGAAAATGCCCTTTCCGCGGCAAAAGCGGGTGCAGATATCATTATGCTCGACAACATGAGTCCGGGTCAGATTAGCAGGACAATCAGAGTACTGAAAAGTGAAGGTTTGCGGGATCACGTTATAATCGAACTTTCTGGCGGTATTGATGAGAGTTCCCTCCAACAATATGCAGAAATTGACGTCGATGTCATCAGTTTGGGAGTACTGACCCATTCAGTAAAAAATTTTTCAGTTACCCTTGAAATTATTCCACAAATTATTCCGTGATATTTTTTTCCCCTTTTTTTTTAAAAAAAAACATTTCACCGTTTCAATGGAATTTTGTTTTCAATCAGGATACCCTTGTCATAAACTGGGAGTCCTCCACCATTGAAAACTTTAATAGTCCAGTATTACGTATGGGTGGTTATTGAGGAAAAGCAATGAGTAGTCCTGAAACACAGGCAATGAGTGCTGAACCTTTCCCTGAACCTACCCCCGATGAGCTTGAGAAAATAAAAGAACGTAAAAAACTGCGCATCAAAGGATTTATCACCCTGCTCAAAGATCCCAATCTCAACTACCGCTGGCGGGCGGCAGAAGCTTTGGGAAATGAAGGGGATGAAACAGCTGTTGAACCTCTGATAACTGCACTCAAAGACCCTTTTGTGGATGTTTCGTGGCTTGCTGCAAAATCCCTGGGAAATCTGGGAGATAGCCGTGCTGTTGAACCTTTGATAGAAGCTTTGAAATCTGAAGATAAATGGCTCCGTACTGGTGCTGCCTGGGGACTGGGAAAGCTCCACGATTCACGAGCGGTCGATCCACTTCTCCCGCTTCTCAAAGATAAAAAGAAAATAGTCCGGAAAACAGTTGCATGGGCTCTTGGTACTATTGCTGATGAACGAGCGACTGAAGGGCTGTCCCCTATGCTTACTGATGAGGATGCAGAAGTGCGGGATGCAGCAC
>DATMWO010000165.1:0-6485 GCA_035562475.1 Methanoregula sp. | reverse complement strand
GATTTAGATGATCATAATCCGGAGTATGTTCACCGAATTCGTTCTATCGCATTTTGGGGACGCCACAGCGGCTGGGACGAGCTAAAAGCGAGTCCCCAGGAGCGTTTAAGCAAGATATTCTCTTTAAAAAAATCGAGATTTTTACTCGCTGGAATGTGACTATACCCGAATAAAAAAAGGAAATTTCCAGTGACAACCAAAATCCTATTTTTTATTCCCCTGTGGAAGGGAATTCCTGAACCTTATGAGCTCGTCACAGAACTCTCCCAGGTATTCCTCCATGGAAAGGCTGCCTTCCTCAAAAATACAATCACCCTCCTCGATTATTTTATTGATTAAATCCCGCGTGGGAAGCAGGAGATCGATTGGAACCCCGGCCTGCTCTGCTCCCTGGACAAGGGCTTCCCGGAAGAGTCCGAGACAATACCCGATACGGTAGTGATAAACATGTCGGGTCTTCTCAAGATACGCTGCAACACGATCTGTTTCAATACGGAGAAAATCCTCCAGGACCTGAGGGTCTTTGCATTTACCGAGCATGTACTGGTAATGAGCATAGGGATACATTTCTTCAAGTTCTGCAGGGACAATACCACAGGTTCCGAAAATGACGATATGGTAGCGGGAATGGTCCAACACTTGAGAGATTATCGTCCTTATGAGCTGGTGGCTGGGACTTTTGCTATAGGGTTTGCGGACTGCACAGGGCATGAAAATGGCAATGTCCCTTGGTGGTACCTCATATTCTTCGATGATGTATTGGTGAGACTTTTCAAACTCCGGAAGATAAAACGGGGGACCGGTAAGGTGAGGCCCATGTTTCCGGTTTTCCTGGTTACCCATGGTTCTTATATACCTGATTGTTCCGTCAATAAAAGAATCATTCGTCTTCATCAGCTAAGCAGGGAAAAACGATCGGTCGCCCATTGAATTATTTACTGACTCAGAATCACTTAATTAGTATCAGGATACCCATATTGTATCCGGATGGCACGCCTTGCGGTAATAGGAGTCGGCAGGATCGGCGGGGAGGTTGCCTACCTTTCGGCATCGCTGGGAATCGTGGACGAACTGGTGCTGTATGACAGTGCTCCTGACCTGCTCCGGGCACAGGTGCTGGATCTTGAGCACACCGGGCTCCAGATACCTATCAGTACTGATACATCAGCAGTCAGGGAAGCAGATATCTGCATTTTTTCTGCAGGAGTTCCCCGCAATCCTTCAGTAAAAACCCGTGCCGACCTGCTCGAGACCAACCTGTCAGCCACCCGTGATGGCATCGCACTGCTCAAAGGATTTTCCGGCATTCTTGTGACGGTAACAAATCCCATGGACGCAAACAACTTCGTGCTCTGTAAAAAGAGTGGTATTGCCCGGGAGCGGTGCATCGGCTTTGGCGGGCAGCTTGACAGCGCCCGGTTCGGGCTCGCACTCAGGAACAGGGGGATTACGGGATTCCCCTTTGTTCTGGGAGAGCATGGTGAGCACCAGGTCCCGCTCTTCTCCAGCCTTGCGTCCCGGGTAGAAAACGGCCAGCGGGAAGAGATCCTTGCAGAACTGCGGGGAGCGAGTATGGAAATAATCAAGGGTAAGGGGGGGACGGTCTTTGGCCCGGCACTTCACCTTACCCAGCTGACCCGCATCATCCTCAGGGATGCCCGGGAACTGATCGCCTGTTCAGCTGTCCTGGAAGGGGAATACGGGTTATCGGAGTGTTCTCTCGGGGTTCCTGCCCGTGTCGGCCGCAACGGAATCCGGAAGATTGAGGAGTGGGATCTTGATGCATGGGAGACGGCAAAAATGAACGAAGCGGGACAGTTCGTAAAAGAGCTCTGTACACGGGCGGTGTCCTGATATGGCATCGCAATCGCTCCGGTCGGGTACCGCCATAAATACCCCCTGTGCCGTTAACCAGAGTTCCGGTATAAAAATTGCCATTAATCAGGTTGAGTACAGCAATGCTCCGGATGGCCCGGTCATCCATATTTTCGGACGCGATAGCAGGGGAAAAGCGGTCCGTCTTGATGTAACCGGTTTCAGGCCGTATTTTTACGTCCCTGCGGATCAGGCTGAAGGGACTGTGCCCCCACCCCAGGTCCAGATTGAACCCGGAACAATGTACAGCTCAATACGGGGAGAATCCCTCCGCCGGCTCTACACCCAGCGCCCGACCGATGTTAGGGACGTTCGGGAGCGGTACCGGCACTTTGAAGCAGATATCCCGTTTGCAACACGGTATATGATTGACAGCGGGCTTACCGGGGGGGTATCAGCACCCCAAACGCCGGTGAATTATCATGATGTAGTTCCTGCCGATGTTGATACCCCCGCCCGGACATGTATTCTCGATATCGAGTGCGAGGACGAGCGGGGTTTTCCTGATCCCCAAAGGGATGCGATCACCTGCATTACCTGTCACGATTCGTTTGATAATGACTATACGACATTCCTGCTTGCCAGCGGCGGTACTCCCGATGAGATCACCCGGAAGGAAACTGACGGGGGACTGAAAAACGGTTGTTTCCGAAAGGAAATGCATACCATCTGTACCTACACAGACGAAGTCGCTCTGCTCAAAGCCTTTGTCGTATACATCAACGCCCGGGACCCGGACGTGCTCTCCGGCTGGAACTTTGTCGAGTTCGATATGCCCTATATTACCGGGCGGATGGAGCGGCTCGGGCTCCGGGCGGATTCACTTGCCCGTATTCCGGGGCAGACTGAGCGCAATGCACTGCGGGGGCGGGCACTTTTTGACCTCCTCACCGCCTACAAAAAAATGCACGCGACCCTTAAAGAGTCGTACAGGCTCGATGCTGTCGCATTAGAAGAGGTAGGTGAGCAGAAAGTCCGTTACACCGGGACAATCTCCGATCTCTGGAAAAAACAGCCGGCACTCCTTGTCGAGTATAATTTCAAGGATGTCGAACTCTGCGTGGCAATCAATAAAAAAGACAATATCATTGAGTTCTACCGTGAGATTGCCCGCTACGTGGGCTGTCCGCTCGACAAGACGCTCAACTCCTCCAGCGTGATTGATGTCTATGTCCTGCGCAAAGCCTCGGGAACCTATGTCCTTCCTTCTAAGGGGTTTGCAAATGCAGAGGAATTTGAAGGGGCCACCGTCTTTGAACCAAGCAGGGGTGTGCGGGAGAATGTGGTCGTGCTCGACCTTAAATCCCTCTACCCGATGGCGATGATGACGATCAATGCCTCTCCTGAAACAAAAGATCCCCAGGGGGAACTCAAAGCCCCCAATGGTATCAGGTTCAAAAAACAACCGGACGGGCTTACCCGCAGCATCATATCCGAACTTTTAAAGGAACGGGATGAAAAGAAGGCATTGCGCAACACCTTTGCCTTCGGTTCCCCGCAGTACGTCATGTATGACATGCAGCAGAATGTGCTCAAGGTGATCATGAACACCTACTACGGGGTTTCCGGGTATACACGGTTCCGGCTTTTTGATCGCGAGATTGGTTCTGCTGTCACTTCGGTAGGAAGGGCAATCATTGAACACACCCGCCGCGTGATCGAGCAGCAGGGATACAAGGTTATTTACGGTGATACTGATTCCTGCATGGTGCAGTTACCCCCGCTTGACCAGGAAAAGACGATCGAACTCGCGCAGGTCATCGAAAAACGATTAAATGAAAGTTACCAGGAGTTTGCAAAGACCGAACTGAATGCCGACACCCACTTCTTCTCCATCAAGTTCGAGAAGATCTATGCCCGGTTCTTCCAGGCCGGAAAAAAGAAGCGGTACGCAGGATCGCTCGTCTGGAAGGAAGGAAAAGTGGTACACGAAACCGATATCGTGGGTTTTGAGATAAAACGAAGCGATACCCCGCAGATCACCAAAGTCGTCCAGATGCAAGTGATGGAGATGATCCTTGCCGGTGAGGAATACGCAGGAATCAAGGCCCTCCTTGGCGACGTGATCACAAAATACCGGGCAGGGAAATATACGCTTGACGAGATTGGCATTCCCGGTGGCATCGGCAAATCCCTTGACGATTACGCAACCGATGATGCACAGGTCAGAGGTGCAAAATATGCCAACCTGCATCTTCACACCGAATTTGGCAAAGGCAGCAAACCCAAAAGGATCTATATCAAAAACGTCAGGTCAAAATACCCTAAGACCGATGTGCTCTGTTTTGAGTATGGTGACCAGGTACCGGCAGAATTTATCGTTGACTGGGAACTGATGCTGGACAAGACGATCAAACAACCCATCTCGCGGATTATAGAATCACTGGGCTGGGACTGGGCTGACGTTGACCCGCAAAGAACGACACTTGCCCAGTGGGGACTGGGGTGAACAGCGGTTTTTCGAGATGGTAACCTGACCGTTGGAAAATAAGAATAAAAATTTCACCTCTGTTGCATTGTTTTTAAAAATGCGAACGCTCACGGGGGTTTCACCCCTGCCGCTTCGGCTCCCCCCTATTGCGATAACCCCTCATAATGGTAATACAGAACTATCGCATAGCGCAGGGGCGGTTTGGGGGGACAGGCACGGTCCCCTCCATCAATGATATGCTTAATCATTTATTGAAAAAATACGGTTTACCGATCCGGTTTGATGCAGGAATTGTTACCGTTTTTCATAAGGTATGATGATTTCACCCGCCCTTGACAGGGAGCTCCATTGCGGATCGGTGACTCAAAATAAAAAAAATCTTTGCCCGTTGTGCCTCAAAAATGGTCCCGAGGAAGAGGTCTATCGAATAAATGACAATCTTATGTACATAATGGCACAGGCCAATGTGCCACTAGGAGGCTACCTTTGAATAGTACAAGAATAAACCGGTCCCGGTTACTTTTCACCAGAACGCTTTCCACCTCCTTTTAATCGTTCATGCAGTTTTTTTATCTGTTCACGCAGGGCAATTGCCCGTTCGAAATCGAGGCTCTCGGCTGCATCACGCATCTGCTTCTCGAGCTCGATAACGACATTGGGAATCTCGGTACGGGGCACATGTTTTGTATCCTTGATCTCGACTTCTTTTTCCTTGACCGGTTTTTTTATGGTCTGCGGGGTGATATGATGCTCGGTATTGTACGCCACCTGCAGGTCCCGCCGCCGTTTTGTCTCGGCAATTGCCCGTTTCATGGATTCCGTCATCACATCAGCATACAGGACAACATGTGCATTGACATTCCGTGCCGCCCGCCCGATAATCTGGATCAGGCTCCGTGCATCGCGGAGGAAGCCTTCCTTGTCTGCATCAAGGATGCCGATGAACCCTACCTCAGGGATGTCAAGGCCTTCCCGCAGGAGGTTGATCCCGACAAGTACATCGAACTTCCCCAGACGGAGCTCACGGATAATCTCGCTGCGTTCGAGCGTCTGTATCTCTGAGTGGAGGTACCGGGTCCGGATGCCCTGGTCTGCAAGGAACTCCGAGAGCTCTTCTGCAAGTTTTTTGGTGAGCGTAGTAACAAGCACCCGGTCACCGCGTTTGATCGTTGCCTTCACTTCACGGATCACGTCATCAGTCTGCCCCTCTATCGGGCGCACCTCGACGTTGGGATCCACAAGCCCGGTCGGACGGATGATCTGTTCAACCAGCCGGGCAGATCTTTTGAGTTCATAATCGCCGGGAGTTGCTGATACAAAGACCACATTCCCCATGTACTGCTCGAACTCGTGGAATTTCAGGGGACGGTTGTCGTAGGCACTCGGGAGGCGGAAGCCATAGTCAATCAGGGCTTTTTTCCGCGAGCGGTCGCCGTTATACATGCCATGCAGCTGCGGGATCGTCTGGTGACTCTCATCGATGATCATTAAAAAATCGTCCGGGAAATAATCCAGGAGACAATAGGGTTTTTCACCTGCGTTCCTGCCGTCAAAATGCCGTGAGTAATTCTCGATCCCTTTACAGGAACCGGTCTCTTCTATCATCTCGAGATCGAACCGGGTCCGCTGCTCGAGCCGGTGCGCCTCTATCATCCCGAGTGTTGGCAGAACCTCGTCGAGTTCCTTATGGATCGATGCAATCGCTGACTTCCGTGTTCCTTCCGGTGTCACGAAATGCCGGGCAGGATAGATGTAAAAATATTTCATCTCCTCAATTTTTGAACCGCTGGTTTTGTCCACTTCGCGGATTCGTTCAATTTCATTGCCGAACATCTCTATCCGGATTATGTTATTGAAATACCCGGGCACGATGTCGATGATGTCTCCCTTGACACGGAACCTGCCGGGCATCAGTTCCAGGTCGTTTCGCTCAAAAAGGATATCCAGAAGACGGCTCAGGATCTCATTTCTGGTGATCTTCTGACCGACGGAAAGCTCAAAACCCATGTTCCGGAAGTTTTCCGGATTGCCAAGACCAAAGATGCAGGAGACTGAAGCAACGATAATCACGTCACGCCGGAACGAAAGTGAGGCGGTGGCTGAGAGCCTGAGCATCTCGATCTTGGGATTGATGGCAGAGTCCTTCTCGATATACTGGTCCTTTGCCGGAATATAGGAT
>DATMWO010000164.1:0-5169 GCA_035562475.1 Methanoregula sp. | reverse complement strand
TACCAGTACTATGTAAGAGATATTGCCGATACCTACGCATGATGGCCAGTGAAATTGTATATGTTCTTGTTTCCCATTCTCACCCACTCAACACGAAAATTATTGTTCGTTTCAGATTTTGTAAAAACAACTAAGAATTTTATATTCATTCAACCTTATTCCAGTCTGCCCTGGTGTTGGTAGAAAGATTATTGGATATCAGATAATTCCGTTGATACCTGTCAGGGAAAGGAGTTGAAGACATTATGAATGATAAGGACAGCAAAGCCATGAAAGCACAGAAAGCATCAGAAAAAGCCACCGTTAAAATGCATGATGACGTCACCGCTTCGCTTGACCAGTTGGAACATCCCGGAACCAAAGTACCGAAAGCATCAGATGAGGTAAAACACAAAGTTGTTTCTGCTCCTAAAAGCGCTGCACACGGGTCAGGATCAAAATCGAAGAAAAAGAAATGATTTTGGGAGTAATAACTGATTTAATCTACATGGTCGTGATTTCCCTCTATACTGGGGGGTATTTTTTAAACGGTCAGAAGGGAAGAGGTGATTTCCCGAGAGAAATTGCATAATGCCTCATGATAATCTTTGTCATTATTGCGATAATCACGGTCCCGTTGCAGAGGATCTTGGAGACAACAGGAAACCAAAATTTGATCTGATGATGCCCTGCAGGAAAAGATATGCAGTTCCTGCTACAACCGGTTTTCACTCGTCGTAGCATCTGCCCAGCTGAAACCACATGCCCGATACGGGGAATGCGGAGGTATCATCCTGATAGTATTTCCTGATGAATGGTGAATGATGCCGTAACCGGCAGAATGAATGAGAGGTGGAGAAAAATGAAGAAAGGTTTTACCGATAATCTTGAAGAAGAAACAAAAAAGAACACGGATTTCCGTAAGGTACTCTATACGGGAAAATTCAGCCAGCTTGTAGTGATGTGCCTGAAACCGGGTGAGGAGATCGGCGAAGAGACTCATGATGATGTTGATCAGTTTTTCCGTTTTGAAGAAGGACTCGGGATCGTTGTGATTGATGGAGCTAAACATGCAGTAAAAGAGGGGAGTGGAGTTATAGTTCCGTCTGGTGCGAAGCACAACATTATGAATACCTCAAAGACCAGATCTCTCAAACTGTACACGATATACTCCCCGCCAGAGCACATGGACAAAGTTATACGGAAGACGAAGCAGGAAGCCCTTGCCCGGGAAGAACATTTCGATGGGAAACCAACCGAATAATTATCCCTGTCCAGGAATTTTTCTGTTCAATGATTTTTGGTTTAGAAAAGGGAGTCTGTTGCGAGAAAAGGGGGGGATCTTTGTATTCTGTTTACATTCTGATTCGCCCGACAGCCACTATCCTGCATACGGCCAATTCTCTCTCCCGTCATGAAATTTCCCTTTTCCACCCAAGAACTTGGGGGAATTATTTCACAAATCCTCCCGGGAGAATACTTCTGACATATCAATATCTTCTCTCTCATGAAATGCTTGAAAGTACAGCCAACCGCACAAAGAGATACGCTATCATTCCATTTTTTATCACAAAATTTGAAAGAAAAATCAAAAATCAGCGGAGTACCTGGTATCCTGGTCTCAATCAGATAGATATAATGCTGTGCCTGAATGCTTCAACAGTCACATTTCCCAAGGTTGGTTTTTACGACAAGGGGAGTATCCGGATAAAATCAGGAGCGCAGAGACGGGAAGCTATTCTTACAGGTTCTTTGTGCATGGGTATGTAGGATGTTTTTCCTGTACTCGAACCAGGGGAAATTCCAGAATTGTTTCAAAATTTGCAATTCCAAGTGAGATTTATATATTCTTTTGCACTATGGTAGCCTGCTCTCCATAGAGTAGGAGTTAAAAACAACATGACTGACGATCTGAAAGTAAAGGCCAGCAAGGCTGTCGATGACGCTCACGTTGCTGCACATGCAGCATATGATGATGCATCGGTAGCGGTAAATAATGCACTCAAGGGAAAATCTGACGCACAGAATGTATCAGATGATATAAAAATCGGTGTCCACAAAGCTGTTGCAGATGCTAAAATCGCAACACACGGGGCAGTATCAGAATTGAAGAAGAAGTAGTGGGAGGGGATGAACATGGATTTAATATGGCTCGCTGTAGTTTTCCTGGTTTTGGCATTAGTATTCTATATATTAGGTGCCAGAGGGGTCGCCGGGTTTTCTATGGAAATAGCGAAGATCCTGGTAATTATCTTCGTAATAATTGCGATCATTACCTTCCTGTTTGGCGCCCTATGATCACCTTTTTTTTGCGCTCCAAGGTACTTGTTCTCATCAAAAATTTTGATTACAATTACCGTTACTATCAATGAAAAGATAGCCTCAAATCCGGAGCAGTAAGGGAAAAATTCTTGATGAAGATTTGGTTTTTATGGATCGTATCAGGGTAAGCGAAAACAAGCAAGTGGTTCTCCTTATCGCTGCGATTTATATTGTCTGTATCCTGGTTTTCTGGCCGCTCATGACCGTATTGATCTGGTCAGCTGCCATAGCTGTTGCCCTCATGTCTTTCCATAAACGGCTTTCGGGAATAGTAAAACCATCAGTATCTGTCACGTTCATTACCCTCTGGGTTCTCCTCGTTATCCTTCTCGTACTATCAGTCTCGTCGAATATATTGTATGGCAACATCGACTATATCGGGACCATGGTTTCATCACTGGTAAGCGGATTAAAAAATACCGGATTTTCTGCGTTCCTGCCCACATTGACGGAAAAACAGGTATCCAATATGCCTGAAACACTTATCCAGTTACTGCTGCAATCGATCCTGTCGTTGAGCGGTAATGTCATGCAGTCAATTATCTCGATTATCATATTTTTTCTCTCGCTTTCAATGTTGTTGTATTACGGTGAAGAGATATGGAACACGCTGACCTGTACCCTTTCCCCAAAACTTCGTCAGGCTGTTGACAGGATGGCAGAAATTTCCGCCAACACCATCTATGCCCTTATCATTGTCCAGATTTCCGCAGCATTGATTGCATTTCTCCTTGCTATCCCGTTCTTCTTCCTTCTGGGTGTTGATGATCCCTTCCTGTTCGCAACATTGATCGGTCTTGGCATGCTTATCCCGCTTATCGGTGCCCAGATAGTGATCCTCTTCTTTACGTTCTATTTTCTGAGCCTCGGCGAAACCTGGAGTGCAATCATCACTCTGGTTGTGGGATATCCGCTTCTGAGTGGATGGATTGATTTCTATTACCGCCCGGTGATGATGGGAAAACGGGTTGCGATCCCCCCGGTCATGATGATGATCGGCATTTTTGCCGGTGTCCCGTTTATGGGTATTGTGGGTTTTATTATTGGTCCGGTGCTCGTCGCGCTCGCAGTGACCGGGTATAAAATCCTCGCAGAAGAGGCTAAAAGTCACGATGAAGAGTCTTCCCAGGGTTGATTTATACGACTGAGGTAACCGGTTAGCAGCTCGGTAACGTGCAGGGGAAGTGCAATTTAAAGGGTTCTTCGTTTTGGGTCATGTCCATTATTTTTCCTGTACGCAAACACCGGAAATTCTGGATTATTTCAAATTTTGCAACAACCGGTAAGAGGTATATACTTGCAAGCTACATGGTGGCATGCTCTGGCAGGGGTATAAAAAATAATTATATCCTGCTATTAAAAAAAACCTGTCAGAGAAAAGGAGCTGAAAAAAAATGTACGAAAAAATTAACTGCGCACCACGGGAAGGTGCATAATCATGGCGTATGAGACCACAGACCGAATGGTAAAAACAGGAGTTGCCGGTGCCGATCAAAAGAAGATCCAGACAGCTGAAGCTCTGGAGGAGGCCGCCCGCAAGTTGCGGAGTGCTGACCTGTCATCCAAGGGTGAGGATGTTAAGGACATCCTGCATGATGTTGAGGACAGGGTAAACCAGTTAAAGACAGAAATGGGCGTCAGGTACCAGAAAATCGAAGCAGATTACCATAAGAGGGTGGAACCTGTAGAGCATATCATCATCGATCACCCCATTCCCTCGGTCTTGATCGCAGCTGGTATCGGAGCTCTTATTGGCATGCTTCTCTTCAAAGTACGCGAATAACGAGGGATCCCATGGATGAGGCTGCCAGTACCGAAGAACCTTCAACAGAGTCGGAGTTTGCCACAACGTTCAAATTCATTGATCTTTATATACGGCAGAAAACGGATTTGTTTTTGCAGTACTATGTATTTGAGCCTTTTAACCTGCTCATGTCACGGATCATGATCCTTTCGATCATTGTTACCTTACTGGCAGCTGGCACACTTTTTCTCTGGATGGGTATAATCCTCCTTATTGCAACGGTATTCCCACTCTGGGCTGCCCTGCTGATCGCGGGAATTGCAATCTTTATTACTGGTGGAATTATGGCGTACGTGCTCCTGACACAAAAGATCGTTCTGAAGACACCTCTTGCAACGGAGATGATAAAAAATGAAAAACCGTAGACCGATTACCGAGGAGGACATCCTTGTAACAGAAGCATTGATCGCCGAATCCTATGGCCGGCTGAAAAAGTCTGTTGTCCAGGCACCTTCCCGCGCTCTCGGATCTGTGGGCGGGACGATCAGGAGGCACCCGGTTGCAGCAGCGGCAACTGCGATTATTGGAGGAATAGCCGCTTATGTAATTATTACCCGGATGACATCACCCGGTGCTGGTGCCGCACATACAGAGGAACGAAGCCACCCGGATCTCATGCATGAAATGCAGGCGATGATTATACCGCTGATGGCTCCATTTATCATCGGCTATATCCAGAAATACATTGGCAGCATACTTTCCCCGGAAAACCGGTGAGGTTCAGGAATTTCTTTTTTTTGTAAACTACCCGTTTTAACACCTGCTTTTTTGCTGAGAACTCACGGGTGGATTGAAGATTTCTATTACCGGCCGGTGATAATGGAAAAACGAGGTCGGATCAGCGGGACGAAACCCGGTGAACGTTCAAGTTCTTTGAACCCTCTCTACAGAATCCATTCAGCACAAAGAATCACTCTATCATTCAATCAGGAAAAATATCATCAGAGAAACTAGGTTGAAACGGTATTTTCCGTCATGAAAAGAAAGTTCGGTGAATCCCTCAAAGAACGAAAATACCGCCTCCAGATCAAGGAGATCAAAATCAAAGTGATTCTCTATAACCT
>DATMWO010000163.1:0-4083 GCA_035562475.1 Methanoregula sp. | reverse complement strand
ATCACACCCTTATAGAAAAATTATCGGTCATAGAATGGAGACTTTTTTGAATAATCCTTTTTATCAATTGGAACCGATACAATAAGAAGAGTAACAATCATGAACAATCTTTCACCCAAAGTGCAGAACCAGCTGGCCATGCTCCAGCAGATACAACAGCAACTGCAGACTATCCTTTCGCAGAAAGCCCAGTACGAGATGGCAGTGCGTGAGGCGAAGCGCGCTCAGGAAGAGATCAGCGATTCACCGGATGATGCGGTCATGTACATGAGCGTCGGTACAGTCATGATGCAGAAGAAAAAAGAGGTTGTGAACGCAAAACTTTCCGAGAAAGTTGAGACGCTTGAGCTGCGCATCAAGTCGCTGGAAAAGCAGGAGAAGATGATGCAGGGTAAATTTGAGCAGTTACAGGCACAGATCAAAGCGGCAATTGAGGGCAAAGGTGCCCCGACGGCTGCATAATTGCTTATTTTTTCATCACCGGTATTAACAAGAAAATTCAGGTACCCGGCAGGATTTTTTTCGTATGGAGACAGTTATGGATCCAACAAACACGGACCAAGCTCAACGTTTACTGGCGATCAAGAATGCTGCTGATCATGCCGCACGTGCCCACAAGGGACAGTTCCGCAAGGACCGGAGAACCCCGTATATTATCCACCCGGCACGGGTTGCCGCTCTTGTCGGGATGTTTGGCGGGACACACGTGGCAATCATAGCTGCGTGGCTGCATGATATCTATGAGGACTGTACTCCTGAATGGATTGCGCAGACAGAGGAATTTATTACACACCTCCCTTTTTCCGATGATGAAAAAAATGACATCATGGTCATGGTTGATGCGCTCACAAAAAAAAATACGATTACGGGTAAGGCGGCCCGTCTCTCCGACAGCATCAGTCGTATCCTTGACGCCCCCCCCGAGGCAACGCTGATAAAGCTCTGTGACCGGATTGATAACTTCCTGGATTCCAGTCCACGGTGCGGACAGTTCAGGAAACGGTATCTTGCATCAACGGACGAGATCATCGACCGACTCTCAACACGCGCCCAACTGTACGGCTATAACAAAGCGCTTACAACTCTCCGGGAGCTTCGCGCATCTTCGGGAAAATAGGATTAGGGTTATTTCCGGCTGATCAGGTTGATCGCGTTCACCAGTGCCTCGACTGATGAAAGTACGATGTCATCACCGCTGCCGCTTGCGTCAAAGATTTTACCGTGCTCATCCTCGACAGCGATAGTCACATGGCACATTGCATCGGATCCACCGGAGATTGCTTCGATGTTAAACTCCCTGAGCTGGAGGCGCGAGGGAGTAATTCCCATGATAGCATGGAGTGCTGCGTCAACCGGGCCATTGCCAACACTGGAGAATACATGCTCTTTCCCATTGACTTTTGCTTTCACGCTCGCCGTGGGAATCATGTGGTTGCCCGTCATGATTGCAATATCCTCAAGTTCAAACATTTTGTGGTTCAGTTCCACTCCCATCACACTATCAGCAACTTCATAAAGATCAGCGTCAGTCACCCGTTTTCCCTTGTTTGCGATCGCTTTGACCTTTTCGACGATTAAATCCAGCTGCATGTCTGATGGTTCGATATGAACCTCAGAAAGCATCTGGTACACTGCATGTCTTCCCACGTGCTTCCCGAGGGTTAATCTCCTGCGGTGCCCGACCATTTCCGGTGTCATGATGCCGGGTTCAAATGTTGCGGCATTTTTGATAACCCCGTGTGAGTGGATGCCACTCTCATGTGAAAAGACATTCTCACCTACAACCGGCTGGGTAGGAGGAATGCTGATACCGCTGAACCGGGAGATCAGGTGTGAAGTCTCGACCAGTCGCTCCTTTTGTATCCCCGTTTTTATCCGGTATATAGCTTCGAGAATCATTACCGTCTGAGCCAGGTCCGCATTACCTGCCCGCTCCCCCAGACCATTCACGGTGACCTGCACCTGTGATGCACCAGCTTCGACAGCCGCGATTGTGTTTGCGACCGCCAGTCCGAAGTCATTGTGGCAATGAACGTCAATAGGGCAATCAACCTCCCGGGCGATCCGGGTGACGAGGGTCTTCATACCCGAAGGTGATATGACACCTACGGTATCCGGCACGTTAATAATGGTAGCACCGGCATTTGCTGCAGCCCGGAAGACTTCTATGAGATAATTCCCGTCAGTCCTCGTTGCATCCATCGCAGAAAACATGCACATGTCCGTGTGGTCGCGGATATACTGAATAATATCTGCAGTAATCCCGAGCACTTCCTCCCGGCTCTTGTTGATAGTGTTCTCCCGCTGGATATCTGATGTGGGGATAAAGACGTGCACCATGTCCACATCGCAGTCAAGGCATGCGTCGACATCAGCTTTAACTGAACGGGCGAGCCCGCAAATTTTTGCCTCAAGACCGGACTTTTTAATAGCGGTCACCGTCTCTTTCTCGGCTTTCGATGATGCAGGAAATCCTGCTTCGATTACATGGACGCCGATGTCCGAGAGCTGACGTGCGATCTGGAGTTTCTGTTCAAAGGTGAATGCAATCCCCGGGGTTTGTTCTCCATCCCGGAGCGTAGTGTCAAAAACAGTCACTTCTTCATGAGCATGGCTATCGGTGAAGAAGGCGATCCCCCGCAACATCCTTGCGAGCAGTCATACATCTCTATGAGCATGCGGATTATTTAAACAATACCCAGAAATTATTGAAATCCTGCAATTTATTGCCATTTTTCCCTTATCTTTAACGATACGTTTAATACCAGACTATTCCAACATTTAGAGCACAGTGCCCCGCCTTAACTCAGCTCGGTAGAGTGCGCGGCTGTAGTATGGTTTACCGGTATCGGTAACTGCGCGGCTACCGCGATGTCCCCGGTTCGAATCCGGGAGGCGGGACATTTGTTTAAAAGAGAGCCCAGGTAGTGTAGTGGCCCATCATGTTTGCCTGTCACGCAAACGACTCGGATTCGAATTCCGACCTGGGCGTTGTTTTTTTGGTATTTGGTAATACAACCAGGCTTTTTAAGAAAAAATGCTGATTTTTTTTTTTGAGATTGCTATTTTCATTTTATAATTCAGGGCATCGTCGTATTCCAGGAGCTTCGGCTTTTGCCTCTGTCCCACTCGATGTGACGACCCCCAGGATGCGATAGAAATGATAATCGTCACAGGATCTGAAAATCCTTATCTTTGAAAACAGAGTACTTTCTCTCTCTTGAATTCGCACCATATATTTTTCATTTTTCATCTTACCGCAATTTTTATTTTCGTAGTTTAATTGAGACAATATCTTCATGTATATTTGAAAATCTGATTCATTCAACACGGAAACCTTTGTCTTCCAGGTACTTCTGCAACCATATTTCCTCATCAGCAGAAAGATGCGAAATTCTCCTCTCCTCTGCCTCCCACAAACCCCTCAGTACAGCATCGTTTGAATGCAATGACAAATTTCCCGTTACGGTTCCTATCAAGCACCCTTGGGAATCGAAGATTCGCATGATCACGCATCGATAGTATTTACACTGGCAGGGACTCGAATCATGGATAACGCACCTTATAAGATCTCCATCGGGACGGAGAAACCTGCAGGCAGCCGGGTGATGATCCGGAAATGTATGGTCCAGAAAGATGTGATGCTTATCTTCATCGATACGGGCAACAAAGGGTGTACCGGTTGAAACAGACTCGCAGGCAAATTCAAAGGGACCTATCTGCTGTTCGATCACGATGTAGTCACCCATATGCATACAACACATACCGCATTGCCGGCAGGTAAACACCATCTGAATTCACCCTGTTGATAGAGTTTTTTTCGTGAACTAAAATAAGTAGGGATAGATTTTTTTCCAGTCTTATTTGGGAACCTGTTGTTGACTCCGAGAACAAGCACTCTTATTACCAGAGTAAAACATCATGCAAGGGTGAATCAATATGCCAAAAAACAGCATTGCACTGCTTGACAAGGATCATCACATTCACGTGATCCCGGCCGAACGCGTTCTCATGATGAGTCTCGAGCATTCGACGATAAAAAAGTTGAGAATGAACGTTACGAGGTGGAATGTTACCTTAAAC
>DATMWO010000162.1:0-2639 GCA_035562475.1 Methanoregula sp. | reverse complement strand
GGCTATCAGTCCCGCTCCGCTGGAATGTATCCTCACCTCGATACAGGAAGCAATGGACCAGCAGGGGCTTTCAGGTGTCCGGGTCAAGCTCCAGATCCCCCGTGGTGTTGAGATAGCCAGGAAAACTCTTAATTCCCGGGTAGGTATCGAGGGGGGAATCTCCGTGCTCGGTACTACCGGTCTTGTCGAACCATGGGATGATCATCTTGAAGATGCAATGCGGGAACGCGTCTCCACATCCCGCGATGCAGTACTCACTACCGGTCGTATCGGACTCCGGTACGCACGCCTCCTCTATCCGGATCGGGATATCGTGCTCGTGGGCGGGAAAATCGGAGAAGCACTCGAAGCAGCCAGAGGAGAGGTGATCCTTTTTGGACTCCCGGCACTGATATTACGGTATATCAGCCCTAACATCCTCAATGGGACAGGGTACGCCACTGTTGAGGAATTTGCAGCATCTCCTGCATTTGACCCTGCTATGAATGCCAGCCTTACGCAATTCAAAAAAGAGTACCCGCAGGTCAGGGTAGTTCTTGTGAACCGGAATGGTGTGATTATCGGAGAAAGCCCATGAAAATTATTGGCGTAGGTTGCGGACCAGGGATGCTCACCGAACAGGCAATCCGTGAGATTTCCCGGGCTGCCATTATCTTCGGATCAGACCGGGCAATCGAACTGGCAAAATCACATATTCCGTTTGACTGTACGGTAAAAACAATCGATGACTTCAAAAATCTTGACAAACTCGCAAAAGACGCTATTATTCTTTCCACCGGCGATCCGATGCTTGCCGGATTAGGATATCTTCCGGGTGAAGTTATTCCCGGCATATCCTCTCTCCAGGTCGCAACAGCCCGGCTGCATATTCCCGTTTCACGGGTATCCGTTGTTGTAGCACATGGCAAGGGACATGAAAAAGGCATGCAGGATACTGTTGATGAAGTAAAACGCGGGAAGATCGTTTTCCTGCTGGCTGATCCAAAGTTCGATGTTCATGAGCTCTACACAAGGCTTGAGACACTTTCCATTCCCCTGAATATCGCACTCTGTGAAAATCTCGGGTATCCTGAAGAACGCATCCTTATTCAGGACATCCGCTCTCCCCCCAATCCTGCTGAAGCTCTCTATTCCCTGGTTATCGGAAATTTCTGACCAGACCGGATTTCCTTCAGGATTTATCGTGGAACAACAAAGCTTTTTCCTGCAGGATTCGATACGTGTAATGAAAGGAAGTATACCGATGGATAAGAAAACCAGAACACAGGTCAGTCTTGTATTGTTAATTATTGGTCTGATTATGCTTTTCATTCCTTACTTAAAATATTTTGATTCGATAGTTCCGGGGATATCCCAGTCTTTTAATCTTATGTTTTACCTGGGACTGGTGTTGATCGTGATCGGTTACTACCTCAAATAACATGGTGTATGTAAGGAAGAACCCTTATTTTTTTCCGGGCTCGCTGGTATCAGGTTTTTTTACCTCTTCAATTTTAATTTCACACTGGCGATCGCCGGTACACATGGTCCTGACAAACCGTGCAGAGTACCCCTTATTCAGGAGCGGCACTGTAGTCAGGGTTAACACCATGCACTTGCGAAACGTGGAGGGGTCTCCCGCTACCCTGTCAAGACCGCTGTCCGGTAACGGGCATCGTTTGACAAGAACTACTGCACCGCTTGGGGAGATTTCAAGGGTTTCAGCAGTATAATCGGGGCCAAAGAGAATTCCCATAACAATACGCATACTGTCGGCAAGCTGACCCGCATTACCATCAGGGAGAGATAGATCGTGGACAATAGCAGATGCCATGCGTGAGATTTCCATCCAGATCTCCTGCTCGATCTCATCGTATTTCTCTCCAACAACTCCCCGGTATGCAGTGTCATAAAGAGCAGGGAGAAGAGCCGCAAGCTGTGCGGCAAGACGCCATTTCACGCCATCGGGTATAGATTTCAGGTCCGGCACAGGTACCCCTCTACCCGATTCTATCGTTGAAACAGCATATCAATACATTGGTTGGAACAGTGCTGGAAACATCCATGAACTTTTTCATTGGATCCTGAACAATTGAATATGCCGATGAAGCTGACGGGAAGTAGGTAACTCGAAGTACCCTTTTCAGAAAGTTGAGGGTAAAATATTCACAAGCAGAAAGATGGGGAAAATTTTTGAGATGAGAGTGAAATATTTTTGTGTTCCCCGCATTGATCTGTTGTTTCCTGTCAAAAGCTGGTATAATGATTTTTTCAGCTTACCTGCCGCAATAGAGATCAATCGATTTTTCAACGCATAACGTGGCTTCTTTGGCGAGCCCGAGTTTCTTCAGACTCATTCCTTTGTTAAACCACGCATCTGCATGGCCGGGATCGATCTGCAGTGCTTTGTCATAGGATGCGATCGCATCTTCTGGTTTACCCTGGCAATCCTGACAATTCCCCAGTAAGGTATATGCCTCTGCATACCGGGGATATTTATCGATTGCTTTTTTAAGATAATTCTCTGCTGAAACATGATCTCCTGCCATTGCTTTCTCCTGCGCCTGCCTGACCAGATATTCGGCTTCTCGTATGGTGTTGTGCATTCCCTGAAGTTCCATTTTTACTACCTCCATGCCACGTGATCATCGCCAGGATGC
>DATMWO010000161.1:0-6307 GCA_035562475.1 Methanoregula sp. | reverse complement strand
GTTATAACTGTTATACTTATTCTGGCACTCGTGATGACAAGTGGATGTACGGGTCTTTTAATGGGAGACCTGAAAGCTGAGATACATGACAGTTCAGCCATAACGATACCTCTACCTCTCTCCAGTGTCCTGTCAGCCATCACCAGCCAGGATACTGCAATGCAGCCTGTTAACCAGTCTTTGACCGATGAAAAAATGCCCACCGTTTTTGGTAACCCGCTTTCTGATAATTCTCCGTTTCACGTGAAATCCAATACGGCAGATCCTGCAGGGATTAATACAGATGATAAAACTCCTGAATCTGCCCCATCACCTCAGGTTGTTGAAAACGGTATTACCTTAAAAGCTCCAGCGGGAGAATTGATCATACCCCATTCAGGAACTGCAACCTGTAATCCTGTTGGTGGCGTAAAAGTTGCAGTGACTCTTATCGGAACTCCCAATAAAACGCATATTGCCGATTGCGTAACGCAGGAAAATGGAGATTTTTCATTTTACGTGCCACCACCCATGGAAAAATCCGGAATTACCTTCTATACTTTTAATTTCGAAATAAATGCACCCGGATATATTCTGCCGGCAGGGTCTTCAAATGTAGTTACTGATCTGGCATATGTATCGGCGGGTCCGTTGTACACGTTTAATGTGTGTTACCAGCAACCAAGCGAACCAAACGCCATAGCAATTACCCATGGGGGAATAGCTGTCAGCGGGAGAATCAGCTCATAAGCAATATTTTTTTGATTCACTAACTTGCGGGTTTTGCCCGTTCCCCCTTTGGGGTGTTAAAAACGTTCCAGCAGGCTCTTATGCCGGGTGAACACGACAGACCCAGAGGTCGTAAATAGGGTCAGAAGGGTTCTCGGTTATTTCCGTATCCCGTTCGATCTCCTTTCCCCATTCCTGGATCAGAAGCGCTTCCTTCTCTGTCCCTACCGTGATCAGGGTTTCCCGGGTTATCGTACAGAGTTCCTCAATGATCCGAACCCACATATCCTGGGAAAACATGTTGATCTCCCCCATCATGATCCCGATTCCTTTCGGTACCGGTTCGATATACCGCGAGGCGATGGTCGCATCGATCCACATCGTCTCTTCGGGAAGCAGTCGCTTTTCGGTAAGTCCCCGGGAGAGGAGGGACTCATCATTATCATAGGAAAGGGGAGAAAACCCAAGATCACGCAGGACCGCTGATCCGACACCTGATCCGCAGCAGCAGTCAATACAGGTCTCCCCCTGGCTTGTTCCCCACACGCTGGCGATGAGGTTTTTTAAGATTCCATGCCGCGTGGGATTGAGATCTTCTATTGACGGGGGAATTTCGGCAACCAGGGCATTGCTGAAGTTCTCACGTACTGCCGCTGCCCAGACAGCCCGGTCTTCCTGGATTATCTCCCCGTTTACGTTTTCGAAAAGTTCGATGAGTGCAACCGATGGATTCCTGCACAGGAACGAACCGGCGATCCACCCCTCCGATCCATGAAATGCCAGCGCTATCGGGTCTTCCCGCTCATCTAAAAGAAGACGTCCTTCATCTCCCCGTGTTTCTGCAAGGACCGCATTGAATCTGCTGTCCGTGAGTGCGGCAAATCCGGGTTCTATGAACCTGACTGTACCGACCCCGAGGATCTCCTCAGCTCTCATGGGCCCCGCTCTATTCGCATACCATGCGGCGCTTCAATTGTCCCGTCAACAGTTGCCTCTTCATGGAGCACAATGGATTTTGCAATCACGTCACCGAGGATGTGAGCTCCCTTCCTTACATAGACCGTACTGCCACTCTCCACATTCCCGTGGACGGTAACACCGTCAACGACCGTGATACGGTTTTTTGCCCGCAGGCTTCCGAAGATGACCGAGTTCTGCTGGACATCAATGGAACCTGCCCGGATGTTGCCATGGAGCCGGCAGCCTTTCCCGATCTTCATGGTGGACGGGACAGCAAAGAGCTTGAGGTTCAGCTTCGAGCGGGCAGGTATCATAAGTGGGATCTCACGCTTTGCCTCCTCTTCAGAGAACAGGTCATCAATAATCCGGTCCAGCTCCTTTTCATTCTCTATCCTCAAAAGGGTCATTAAGTAGATGATAATGAACATAAACACCGGCATCGGGTTTCGTATTTCCACGTCTCCTTGAGCCTCGAACCCCTCTTTTATCTCGACTTTTTCCCCGATGTCCAGGGCCCCGGAAACAACCAGTTTGCCGGCAATATGCACTCCTTCCCCAATATATGCGTCCTGTTTGGCGATCACATCGCCGCCCACATCACACCAGTTCCCGATCCGCACATCCCCGTTGGCCCAGACATACTCGCGAATCTTTGAGGATTCGCCCACGTAGACATCGGCCCCCCTCAGCCCGTATTCGATCTGGCAGAATTCACCGACAACGATGTTCCGGTCGGTCTTGATGCTGTGCTCCTGTAATTCTGTCCCGTCAGGGAGCAGGCAGTGCTTATGCCAGTTTTTTACGGTTCTCTCTTTCATCTGTCACCCGAAATGTTCATCATGCCCCGAATTTATGTGCCTTGTTTATCAGGTCGAGAGCTGTTGGCAGGAGTGCTGCGCCGGTAATACGGTTAAGTCCTCCGCGTGCACAGGAATATTCATCGAACCGTGTGACATCATCCACCCGGACACCCTCCCCGTGAATGAGTACCGGAACAGGATCAGCGCTATGATCCTTAATGGTACAGGGTGTTGAATGGTCGGCACAGATGACAATGATGCATTGGGGAAGATCCAGCAGGGGTGAAAGGGCGGTATCGGTTTTTGTAATGAAATCGCGTTTCTGCCCGGCAAGCCCGTCATGCCCGGATTCGTCAGCTCCCTTGATGTTGACCAGAACAAAATCTTTGGTTTTCAATTCCTCTCTCGCTGCTGCAATCTTTCCGGGAATATTGCTGTCCTGTGACCCGGTGATTCCCTGTACTGAGACACGGGAAAGCCCGACAGAGCTTCCAATGCCATTGATAAGGCTTGCAGCCGAGATTACACTGCCGGACAGTCCGTATCTCTTTGAGAATGGTTCGAAATGCCCCATCTCCCCTGCTCCCCGCATCAACACGATGTTGGCCGGGTTTAATCCATTCTTTACACGTTTTTTGTTGATGGTATGGTCAAACAGGATCCTGGTGGACTGCCGGATAAACTCATTACAGGCAGCAGCAGTTTTATCATCACCTGCGGACTGCCTGAGTGGAGTTACCTTAAGCGGGGTTACACCATCTTTTTTCGGGTCATTGGACGAAACGCAGTACCCGAGTCCCTCACCTTTGAACGCCAGTGATGCCCGGTGTCCTGCTCCCGAACGAAAAATAACCTCGACACCAAAGGCAGACAGGTCTACCCCTTCCTGGATTGCGGTGCTCAGATCAGTGGTGTCATGGATCCTTCCTGCACGGCGATCGGTAATGATCCCGTCCCGCGAAATTGTAGCATAGTTGCAACGGAACCCGATCATCCCGGGATCCATGTGGATACCGGTTCCTTCACATTCAAGGGGACCTCTCCCCGTATAATGGTGGTACGGATCGTACCCCAGCAGAGCAAGGTGGGCGGTATCAGAACCCGGGCGGACTCCCGCTGCAATGGTATCCATTATACCGCAGATCCCTTCCCGTGCGAGCCGGTCAAGCACCGGCGTTTTTGCTGCAGTAAGGGGGGTGAGTCCTCCAAGCTCGGGGCAGGGGCGATCAGAGATGCCGTCGAGAACGACAAAGAGGATCTTTTGGGCGGTCATTCGTATGGAATGGTTGGATGTAGTGACTAATTATGTTTCTCTGGTTGGGTGATAAAAACCGGAAATTATCCTGAAAATACCCTTGTTTTAGGTATAAAAACCCTGTCGACGGGAGGGTTCCGGCTCATCGCGGCTGAACCCTTGTGAATACGGGGCCTGAAGCGTAAAGTCACTGATAATCCCCCGGTTTTTGTACCCGTGACGCTGTACCGGGATTGCCCGTCTTCTCTTCCAGAAGGAAATCGCGTGACAGCAATAATCGAAAGTCACACTCAGTGAAAAAAAAGGATCCTTTTGGTATTATACGGTGGAGACCCGTGCTGCGACCGGCTCGACCTTGGATTTGATGATCTCAACCCTGCGGGTTGGGTAAATGGTCTTGACCGCTTTGAAGAGATCCCGTGAAATCTCACCAGAAGCAATCCCGTTGACGAGTGTGGTCAGGTCCCATGCTGCTGCCTGGGCAATGACCGTGTCGGTGATGGCTTTTCTGATTGCATGCTCCTGCATAATGTTTGCACGGGCAAACGTGTAGCAGCTGATGGTCAGCCGCACTTTCTTGCTGTCTTTTGTGAGGAGCGGAACCTGGCAGTCCACGCGGGAGCTCCGGCGTTTGACGAGCGAGCGGAGGTAGTCCCTAGTTACTTCGTGGCCGACAAATTCAGTATATGCAGCATCACCGGTCACGGTTGCGATCTTAAAGCTCATCTTTATGTGCTGTTTTGCATAATCGTTGGTTATCTCACCAAGCGTTGCCTGCATGATCCTGCCAACTACGCTCTCAGCATCGTTTGCAATAGTGTCACCGATGTACGCCTTACCGAGATTGTCGGGGACGTACACCTTGAACCAGCTTTTGGCTTTCCAGCCTTCTACTCTTCTTCCAACCTGTTTTTTCTTTGCCATGGTATCACCTGGAGGAATTCCTCCCTGTACTTTTTTCCTGCAACCGTATTCTTTCCCGGAGTGTCTGACCGGGTTTTACGGTCTTTATTACCTTTGAGTATCTGCGGATTGTTGCGAACAAGACGAACAGGTCTCCTCCGCAATTGCCAGATTCATGAGATAGTCGTCTACGGATGCGATGACCGACCTGAGCTGTGTGCCGGTAATTACTGTCCTCACCTTATCACCTTCAGCGGTTGTGGTCATGCTGGTGAGGTTGTCCGGCGCTAATGATGAGGCAACACATTGTGCATTCCTGTGCACTGTCGTGATCCCGCCTTTGATCTGCATCATGAGGCAAGTTCCTCCTGCCAGCCTTTGGTAAACATACCCATCTTCCCGCAGGGAATAGTTGCCCCTGCCCTGCGAATGTGCCCGCCACCGGCGCCCCCGCATGCAGCTGCGAGCGAACTGACCAGCGGTCCGAGTTCCCGGACAATTCCTGCAGGACAGCGTGCTGAGATTTTGCAGGATTCACCGGTATGTGCATACACGAGCACCGGCCACATGTTGATAAGGTCACGGGCAAGGATATCTGCGACATCGCTTGCCAGGGTGACGTCCTGCACTTCGTAGACACCGACCGGACCTTCAGCAGGGCTTAAATGTTTGATCGCATCGATCACCTTCATGCGGTGCTGCCGGGCAATCTCCCATGCCTTGTCGAGATAGTAGGAGGATCGAAGGCAGAGGGTTGCCCCGATATCGCCACGACCGCTTTTCCCACAGGCATCAATCACCGCAGTGAGTGCATGGGCATCCTCAATTACCTCACGCTGGAGATGGTAGGTATCCCCATAGATCATATCGATACTTGCCCGTGTCGCGTTTGGTGCGGCCTCCAGTACTACCCGTGAAAGCAGGATGTCGAGCCTGCTCGCATTCTCACCTTTTGCCTGGTCCTGTGCCTGGCCGATGAGATCGGCGATGAGCTGTTCCCCCCCGCTGATCCCGTCGAGGTACGGGCTGGTTGCCGTATACCACCGTTCGGTCATGTCCCTGCCCGGGAGGGTGAGTCCTCGGTCCGGAACGATGATGCCGTCAGTGATGCCATCATTGAAGATCTCGAGGTTTTTGCCGGTTATCTCCTGGCCGTCCCCGATAATGCCGGGTATTACAAGCCCCGACAGGTCGCGGTTGTCTCCCATCTTCTGGGCTACGAGATACGCCATACCTGCTCCGGACAGTTCACGGTCACCGTCAATTCCGGCCAGCCTCGGGTTTGCATGGAATGTTCCCTCAAACTTCGGGAGATGGTGATCGATCACCATTGTTGCAGCGGGAAGATCAGCTATTCCCGCCCCAAGATCGCAGAGAAGGTGGCCAGCGTCTCCCTTCAGCTCGGCAGGATTGACTTCATGCCGGATCCTCAGGCGGAACCGGATACCTGCCCGCTCCATCGCATGGCAGAGGATGGAGCCGGCGGCTATGCCGTCTGCATCATGGTGCGCATAGACCTCGACAAACTCCTGGCGCCGGATCTGATCTGCAACCGTTTCTGCGATGGATTCAAGGGGCATGGGGATTCTCTTGACGTCAATTGTTCCTTATCTTGACAACAGAATTTCTGCAGTCTCAGGTTTGTAGACGAATTCCTTGGGTATTTTCTTTGTTCCCCGGT
>DATMWO010000160.1:0-2832 GCA_035562475.1 Methanoregula sp. | reverse complement strand
CCTCGACAGCCTGGATGAAGAGATCTACCGGATCCTTCATAACGGAGACCCCGGGACTAAAATCCGGTCCGTGCTCCACGGCGTGGAAAATCTTCTCGATGCCGGAAAACAATCCCGGGAGATCATCAACTGTATCACGTTCACCCGCCCGCTCGCGGGTAAGGATGTGGAACGCACCATCCGGTACTTCTCCGATAAAGGAATCAGGACCTGCCTGACCCAGATCTGTATGGCCGGCCTTGGCAAAGAGCACCCGGAATGGGTACCGTCAGGAACCCAGATACGGCATGCCATCAGTATCCGGGACCGGGTCAACTATCCGGGATCGGATCTCTCGATGAGCTCAATGGACGTGAACAAGTATTACTGCGGCGGGACCGTCTGCATCACGGTTGACGGGGATGTAACCCCGTGTTCTGTGATCCGGCAGGGATTCGGGAATGTGCATCACCTGCCCTTTGCAGAGATTATCAGCCGGCACCGGAGCGAGTTGCTCTTTCTCCCGCTCCGGGCTGAGGGAAGCGGAGACGGATGCAGCAGCTGCAAAAACCATCCGGTCTGCTGGGGGTGCCGGGCTACGGCATTCTATACAACAGGGGACCTTATGGCAGATGACCCCAATTGCAGGGTCAGGGAGAGATACGATCATGAAAAAGCATATTGATATCAGCATAGCAGAAGTCAGCGAAGCCTACGCGGGGGCAGTCGGCACCCTGTGGGAAATGGTAATGGGAGAGGAGATTCATATCGGCGGTACGACAGCTACCCGGGAACTTGCGGTTCTGGCAGGGATAACAAAAGATGCCCGGGTGCTGGACATCTGCAGCGCCCTGGGGGGACCCGCCCGCCATCTCGCTGCAGAGTTCGGGTGCCGGGTTACCGGGATAGATGCAACACCGGCAATGGTGGAGGCGGCTACACGGAGGACTGGTGCTGCCGGTCTCGATGGCCGGGTAACATTCCGGCTGGGAAATGCGCTCGACCTTCCGTTCAGGGGTTCCTCCTTTGATACGGTCTGGGGCCAGGATGCGTGGTGCTATGTTACCGACAAGGCACGGCTGATCCGTGAAGCAGCCCGGGTGACAAGACCCGGCGGCACCATTGCATTCACGGACTGGATCCAGCTCAGGGATGTCCCTGACAGGGATCTCGAGGCGCTCCTGAGCTTCATGCTCTTTCCCTACCTGGAGACACCTCAGGGTTATCCAGGGTTACTTGAAGAGAACGGCTGGGAGGTGACCAAAGCTGACGATCTGAGCAGGGATTTTGCAGAACAGTTCACGATGTACCGAACGAGGATCCAGGGAGAACTCCGGCCGGAAATCATCCGGCAATTCGGCGACAGTTTTTTTTCAGCGGTTGACGATGGGATAACCCTGTGGGAAAATGCTGCCCACGAGGGTATTGTCGGGCGCGGACGATGGGTGGCCAGGAAAACCGGCGCCTGAACCAGCAGGAATGTGCCATTGCTGTCATGGCAAAACGGCCGGAGCCCGGGAAGGTCAAGACCCGGCTCTGTCCACCGCTTACCCTCTTGCAGGCAGCGGATCTCTATGAAGCATTTTTCCTCGACACCGTCTCTCTCGTTTCCGGGATTGACCACGCCGACGTATTCATAGCCTTCGATCCTGCCTCTGCCCGGACCTTCTTCTCCTCCGTTCTGTCTGCTCCCGTGTACTGCATACCGCAGGGACCGGGGGATCTGGGGGACCGGCTCTCACGGATCTCCCACCAGGTGTTTTTCCAGGGATACCGGAAGCTCATCATCCTTGCAAGCGATACACCCCATCTGCCGCAGGACGTTCTCAGGATGGCATTCGCCCGTCTTGATGATGACGATGTAGTGCTCGGGCCCTGTGATGACGGGGGATATTACCTGATAGGATTACGATTCCCTGCACCGACGCTGTTTGCGGGCATTCCCTGGAGCACCTCACTGGTACTGGAGCGGACAATCGGGCGTGCAGAGGAAGCAGGAATGACCTGGAAGGTGTTGCCGCCCTGCTATGATATCGATACGTGGGAGGATGCAGAAAGGCTGACAAGGGATTTGCTTGTCGATACTCAGGGTACTATGAACGGATGCCTGAGGACAAAAGAAGCACTCGCGGGCATGGCTCCCGACCGGCACGCAATGCAGCCAAAATACCGCTGATTTGAAAGAAGAAGAGATAATCCATCTGTTCCGATACTCCTGATTATGCATCGTTTTTCCGGGGCGCATCGCGATGTGCACGGAGAAAAGCTGCTGTACGGGTTTGAGCGGTTCAGGTGCATCTCTTTTAGCCTGTTCTGAACGGTTCGATCCCCCTGCTCCCTCTCCCTACCGGCAGGTTTTTGCGATTACGCAGACCTGTGCGGAGGCGGAAGGGAAGCGAAAAATGAGAGTTCTCTTTAAATTTCTGGTTCACGCTGGTTTTTAGCGGTGCAGCAGGTAATCATGTCCTCTTTTACCGATGATGAGGAGAACAATTCCAAAAAATCCATAAATTACCAGTAACGGGATAATTGTTGATGAAATTGTTTGAGATGAGGACGTGCTATCGGTCGTAAACGACATGATATACACCAGTGCGCCAATAACCATTATCATAAAGAGCAAGGCCACTTTTTTCATGGTTCGGATTTCCCCCTTTTTTGACAATTCATGCAGGATTCAACCTTTCATGGCTTAAGCCAACAATACCTGTTCTCATAAGATAATAAAGTCTGGCGAGGCACGGTCGCAATGCAAAACACCGGGCAGTCATGGGGTACCTGGCACGAGCACACCAAAAACCCCTCTTTCAGGAGAGAACCATGCCATGCAACACAGGGTTGCAGTGCCTTGCA
>DATMWO010000159.1:0-4032 GCA_035562475.1 Methanoregula sp. | reverse complement strand
GAGCACAGGTATACCGCCTCGTTGAATCCATCCGTACGTGTCCCATGTCACTCCAGTCTCTTTTTTATAATTCTTATTTGATGTTTCAGGAGAAATAGTTACGTATTATCAGTAAATTCGAAAAAAAATTGCAGAAATGCCCCGGAATATCCGGAATACCTCTACAGGTAACGACAGGTCTGAAATTACTAAAAATCAATACGCCGCCATACCCTTCGGACCTTTCTTTTTCTGGTTTGTGCATAATTCTTGTGCGATGCTGATAATCGCGCAATGGTTATCAAAAAACCACGCACAGTCCTTGCCACAGCAGGGGATTTCAATGATCATGCCTTCAATACTGACCGCAGCTCCAAACTTCATCGGACAATTTTTTTGGGATGGCATACAGGAGAATTGGTTGCAGAGTAATGAACCTTTCCTGCAACAAGCCGGTTTCCTCCAATCATACTATACACTCAGACAACCAATACTAAGATAATCACCAACGATTTTGGCACCCTGGCCGCTCCCATTGGGATTACCCTTTAAAACGCGGTCAGCTCCTTTCCCCTGTGAAAACCTCTTTGTTGGTAGTAAACGATCAAAAAACCGGATTGGGGTACAGTCCAACCGGTGTGAAAAAAAAACAAAACGAATGATACAATGACAAAACTATCGTTAAAACAAGAGGTTACAGGAACCAGAACCGGATACGTTATCCGGTTCACCTGTCCTTCCTGCCTTCATGACAATGCAATTGTAAACAAAACCCCCAAGGAGTGTTACCGGGAAACACGGGATGCCACGTGCCACCAGTGCAAGCTGCGTTCCACTGTCCTGACTCCTGGGATGTATGAAAAAAAGGTATACTCTCCTGTATAATCACGGTCATCAGGAAGGATTCTTCAGGATTTCAGGTAAAAAAGATCCTGGATCCTGTTCTTTGACCATGATTGTTACCTTCAGCATTACCTTTACCCTGATTCATCCGGGTTTTCTTTTTCCGGGTCCTGATTAGTAACGATTTTGCCATCCCTCATGGAGATAATACGGTCAAAATACTTCTTGTGCCAGTCCTCGTGGGAGACCATCACCACGGTCTGGTTAAGGTCCTTGTTGAGTTTCCTGATCAGTTCCAGGATCGTAGTCGAGTTCCGGGTATCGAGATTCGCACAGGGCTCATCGGCAAGGAGGATTGCCGGGTTGTTTACGAGTGCACGGGCAATGGCAACCCGCTGCTGCTCTCCCCCGGACATCTCCCCGGGCAGGAAGCTGACCCGGTCCTTAAGCCCGACAAGCCCGAGAATATCCCTGCAGATTCTTGTACATTCCCGCGAGGTCATCCCCCGCACCTTGGAGGGAAGATAGATATTTTCCTCTGCCGTCAGTTCGGGGACAAGGGCATAATCCTGGAAGACATACCCAAGCCGGTTTAAGCGGAAGAGTGTCCGCTGCCGCTCGTTTAAGGATGCAACTTCCACGCCATCGATAACGAGACTGCCGGATGTCGGGCGGTCGAGGAGCCCGAGCAGGTGGAGCAGGGTCGACTTGCCGCTGCCGCTCGCACCCGTAATACCCACGAATTCCCCCTTGCGGATCCTGATGTCCACACCGTCCAGTGCCCGGACCTCCACACTACCCTTGCCATAGACCCTGCTGAGATTACTCCCGATGATCATGTTACCCCCGTATTGCCGAGAGGATATCCTCCCGGGTGGTCAGCCACGATGGCAGAAATCCGGCGATCAGCGATACAATAAACAGGCTGGCAATTGCCCTGACCAGCAGCATCGTTTCAAGGACCGGGGCTACCGGTCCCCCGGGAAATACAAGCGGTGAAGCGATGAGGTACTGGAGAAGCACAAAGAGCAGCGCACATCCCGCTAAAGTGCCGCTTGCAAAGATAAACAGTGCCTGGAAGATGTAGGACTTGATGATGATCGACCGGTCAATCCCGATTGCCTGCAGGATCCCTATCTGCTTTCGGCGGTAAACGGTATTGATGAAGATGACAATGAAGATGACAACCACCGCGATGACCAGGCTGACGATCGTGCTGATGACGTTGATAATGTCGAAGCTGCCGACAATGGATTTTAAAAAATCAGCGGATTTGTCCTGCCAGGTCCAGATCTTTTCCTGGACCCCGTACTGCATCAGCGTGATGCGCATGGCATCCTCATTGCCGGTCGTCTTCGTCTTCACCAGGATCTGGTTTGCCGTATCCGTTGTACCCAGCACGGATTCCAGTTCCTTTCTCGTGATGAAGGCACTGGAGTCGACACTAAACTGTCCGGATTCAATGATTCCCTTGATGCGGTACTGCCGGGTTATGCCGTTCCGGAAGGTGACCTCAACCGTCTTTCCCACCTCCACGCCCCCGAGCGTTGGCGTCCTGTCCACTTTCTGGTCTTTGTTGCCGGCAAGGGTTTTACCTATCAAAATCTGCCCGGTATCACCCTCGTTCAGGTAATCCCCGCTGGCAATGCCTGTATGGATCTTCAGCACCTGTTTTTCATCATCGGGGTTGATCGCGATCAGGAGCGGTGTTGTGGATTTTCCCTTGCTGACAATGGTTGCTGCACCGGAATATCGTGGAGAACTTGCAACTACCCCGGGGACCCGGTTGATCTTCTGCTGGAGCTCCCCGACATTGGTGATAAGCAGCTGGTCCTCACGGGGCTCGATGACCAGGTTCCCGTAACTGTAATCGATATTCTGCTGGTTGAAGAGCACCACAATACCGGCAATAATGGAAGGGAGGAATATGAGGTTGACAAAGACCATCGCGATGATCATGATGGTCAGGAAGAGGGTGCCCTTGTTACCCCTTGTGATCAACCGCGAGGCAAGAAAAAAGGCAACCTGCTCTTCCTCAAGCATCGCTGCTTCCCTTTTTCCGGAGCACGAAGTACCAGTACCCGCCGCCTCCGACAATGATCAGGACCAGGAGGATTGCCACGATAAGTCCGGTGGAATCCCCGTCATTTACCGTCATCTGCAGGGTCTCGTTTCTGGTCTGCACACCGTAATCATCCTCGTATTGCACAGACAAGTTGTAGGCATATGTCCCGGGATTTCCTGCCTGCAGGGCAAAAACAGCAGGGGCATCATTGTTGGGTTCAATCTTTCCCACGTACGCATCCTTTCCCCCACTCATGGGAAGGTCGATACTCGCCTTCACAGAGTTTGCATTGTCGGTACCGGTGTTTTCCAGCCGGATGATAAGAGATACCTGGTCACCTTTTTTGATCCGTTCAGGATCCATTGATACGGATGCGATCCCGATCTTTGCCTTGCCTTTCACATGGATTCCCAGCGTTTCTGTCTGCGTGGTTATCGTACCGTCTGCATTGGCGTAGGTGAGGGTCAGGAGAACCGGGTTCAGGCCGATCGGTGCTTTCTTGTCAGAGGAAAAGACCATATCAAGAGAGACATTTTCTCCTTTGAGGAGGGTGTCAACATGGTAGGTGTTGGGAGTTTTTGGGGTGATTGACGGAGTGCTGGAATTGACAACGACCATTATCTGGTCAGCCCGTGAAAGACCGTCATTATTCAGGATGATTCTGACAGGGAAATCATCGCCCGGATTCACCCCGTCCGGTATGGTCTTCAGCGCAGTGAGCGCCGGTTTTTTCAGGAGTGCAATCTGGGTATTGACATTGACCGGAATCGGCTGGCGGACACTTTCACCTTTGGTCACGTCAATCCATATCTCCGGGAAATAAATACCGTCTTTTGCCGGTGCACGGATCAGGAACGTGATGGGAATGGACTGCCCGGGCCCTAGTTCTCCCACCTGTTTATAGTTGCCGGAAATGACTTCAACGTCTTTTGATTCCAGCTGCACACTCTCGATATTGACATTGATATCCGTACTGGTAATTGTCTCAGAACCGGCTGACTGGATATTTTCCCTGATATTTGCGATCGATGCAGTATTTTTGATAGTCGCCGTGATCGTACCGATGTCACCGGGCTGAAGGACGGAGGGAGTAACCTTATAGTCGGCAACAATCACGCTTGGATTTGCTGCGAGCACCGGGAAGG
>DATMWO010000158.1:0-8208 GCA_035562475.1 Methanoregula sp. | reverse complement strand
GGTGGCGAGCCCCACGCGATCGATTTTGAGTGCGACCGCGAGATACCGCACGAGCTGGTCGCCCGATACGATGCAGGCCCCACGTGAAAGGTCCATCACCACGTCACCGTGGATCACAGGAACCATTTTGAGTGAAAGCATTTTTTCCAGATGCCGGTATTCAATGGTAACGAGCCTGCCATTATCCGCTACCGCCGTATGAAACGGATGAACACCTATAGCATCTACTCCTTTTTCACGGAGAGCCTCAACAACCGCATCGTTCAACCTGCTGACCGCACGATGGGTAACATAGATTCCTTCGGTCTCCCCTGCGACGGCACCCTTGTCCAGCTGGTAGTGTTTTGCTTCCGGGTGCCCGCATGAACCGGCTCCGTGAATAATTACAATACGTCCGGTGCCGGCACGGGAAATCGCTGATGCAATGAATACCAGCTGATCGTTGTTAACCGCACAGCCGGTTTTCTTATCAGTGATTACGCTCCCGCCGAGCTTCAGGAGGATTCGGTCAGACATCCTTTTCCTTCCTTGCACCTTCAGTGTCAATTCCCGTCACAATCGCACGAGCTTCACAGTCCTCAATCGCACTGGCTATCCGCATTTTCAGATGCTTTGGGCAGAGAGCAATCATGCACCCCCCTCCACCAGCACCCGTGATTTTGGCTCCAAATGCACCTTGTGCCCGGGCAACAAGCACAATTTTGGAGAGTTGCGGGTGACCTACCCCCAGTGCTTCGAGCAGCGCGTGGTTCATGTCCATATATCGCCCCAGTTCCTTAGGGTTATTGAGATGATGGATTGCGCTCATACTCACTCCCTGAATGGCATCGAGGATCGGGTCCACGATACCGGGATGTTTTTTTCTGAAGTCTCCGACCAGTTCCACCATCTTTGCGGTACTATGTGAGACAAGCGAATCCCCGATAACAAGGTGCATATTCTGCGGAGGGAGCCTCCTGCGGGAGCCCCCCGTGATAAGGACAATCCCGCCATACATCGAAACTGTAGTATCCGTGGGGCTCGCCCTCCCCTTCTGCACCTTTTTCTCTATCTCAAATGCCATATCAGCGATATCTTCACGGGTTTTATGCAGGGAAAACTCATCGTTGATTGCCGAGAGCGTTGCAACCGTCACAGCTGCTGATGAGCCTAGTCCTGATGAGCTCGGTATCTGGGAGTTGATATAGACACTGCCAAGGACTCCCATCGCCTCAAAACACCCGTCTATATAGGGTGACTTTGCGCGCTGAGGGCGTTTGGTGTTTCTGACCGTAACAAACACCCGGGGTTTTATCGCCATCGCTATGCCGGGCTTTCCGTATACCACCGCATGCTCACCGAACAAAAATACCTTGCCCGGTGCACTCCATGTTGCCAACCTACATCACCGCAATGGCTGCATACCCAACGACTTCGCGACGGTCCCCCGTCACCTCGCCACTTGTCGCATACCGTATAAGCTGTGCCGTCTTCGCCCCGAGTTTTCCGCATGCTGTTACCATGGCGGCAATCGGGCCATATCCACAGGCAGATACATCCCGTTCCTCAATCCGACGGTAAAACTCCACTACATCCAGAGAGTTTAACGGTTCAATCGCATAGAGATCATCAGATTTTGCCTTTTTTTCCTGCACGTAGTGGGAGAAATCGCTCGACGCTACGATCCGGACATCACGTTTTGCCAGTTTGATCGCGGTTCCGATCTTCTCTGCAAGTCCCATCGCACTTGCATAGTCCTGCTGCCCCATCATCACCGGGGCAATCCGTGCCCGGGGGAAGCGGTACTTGATGAAAGGCATCTGCACTTCAAGCGAGTGTTCGTCGCGATGAGAGAATTCGTCCGTTTCGATATCGAGCAATTCGACAAACTCAACATCAGTATCTACCACACCCAGGGGTGTTTCCCACGGGACCTTCGAAACACAGTTGATGTAACCACGATGAGATGGACCAATTACAATAAACGTGCCAGAAAAGTCAGGTGAGATCGTGGAGAACGCCTGAGCCGCAACCTCCCCGGAATAAATATACCCTGCATGGGGGGACACAATGCCTAGGGAGCTGCCCGCCTTGCGGCTCACCGAGAAGAACTTCTCCAGGAGCTGCTCGAGGTGGGAGGGATCCCTTGGATAAAACATGCCAGCCACTGCGCATGTACGCATCGTCATCGGATCAACCCTCTGGTCGTTATATTATATCTAACGATCGGTCATCCAAAAAGGAGACCGGCCGGATCAGAGTTCCATTTCGAAGTCTTCCGGGGTGAGTGCTGTTGAGATCCCCCGAAGACGGAGCATCTCCCTGGTGAGCAGGAAATAGATCATCGACAGCGCTTTCCGGCCCTTGTTGTTGGTGGGGATTACCAGGTCCACGTACTTGGTCATATTGTTGGTGTCGCACAACGCAACTACCGGAATCCCGCACTGAACTGCTTCATTTATTACCTGGGCATCACCAATCGGGTCGGTGACTACGACTACCTGGGGCTCGATGTATCCATCGAGTACCGGGTTGGTGAGCAGTCCCGGGATAAATCGTCCGGTTGCCGACATTGCGCCGATTGTATCGGCTAATTTCCTGGCAGGGTACTGTCCGTACTGCCTTGAAGTGACAACGAGAATATTTGGGGCCTCGTACTGGTTTAGGAATTTCGCTGCGGTCTTGATCCGTGAGTCCGTCTCGCGGATGTCAAGGATGTAGAGTCCATCACCGCGTACGCGGTAGATGAACTTCTTCATGTCCTCGCTCTTCTGCTGTGTACCGATGTGGACACCGGCTGCAAGGTATTCCTCGACAGGGATGAGCGGTTCTTTTAATTCAATTTCCATCTCGTTTACAATGGTCATAGCTGTTCCTCAATACGTATCAGTTCATTCAGTTTTGCAATGCGTTCTCCCCCAACAATACCGCATTTTAAGAAAATACAGGAGAATGCAGTTGCGAGGTGGGCGATTGTTGTATCAGTTGTCTCACCGGACCGGTGGCTCATTACGGTATCCAGGCCACGGGTATGGGAAAGCCGGACCGCATCGAATGTGTCAGTCAGCGTCCCGACCTGGTTGGGTTTTATAAGCACGCAGTTGGCTGCGTTCATCTCGATACCCTGATGAATGCGGTCGACCTGCGTCACAAAGATGTCATCTCCGCAGACAAGGCACCGGTCTCCTACCTGACTGGTGAGCTCAGCGAACCCGTCAAAGTCATCTTCGTGAAGCGGATCTTCCACATACACGAGATCATAGCTGTCAACAAGCTCGGCAATGTACGCGATCTGGTCTTCCGTAGTGCGAATCTTTTCGCGGTACGTGTATCCTTCTCCGTTCCACATCTGGCTGGCAGCAACATCTATTCCCATATCGACAGATATGTTCATCTCATCAGCAACAATTCCGGTCGCCTCGGCAATGAGCTCAAATGCAAGGGCATCATCGATCTGTGGAGCCCAGGCACCCTCATCACCCTTACCGCAGGATTTCCCGTGTTTTGCCAAGAGTTCCCTGACATTCCGGTGAACCGCAGCGTTTGCAAGCACTGCCTCTTCTGCATCTGTGGCATCCCCGGGAACGACAAGGAATTCCTGGATCTCGGTAGAGTTTGCGGCATGCGCACCTCCGCCGATCACATTCCCCAGGGGGAGTGGCATCTCATTTACGAACGCTCCGCCAAGATACCGGAAAAGTGCAACCCCCATGGATGATGAGGCTGCCTTCGCGTTTGCCAGAGAGAGCGCAACGGCAATGTTTGCACCGATTTCGGCGAAGTTTGCCGTCCCGTCAATGTCGCGGAGCTGCTCATCAAATCCCTGCTGGTCACCTGCATCCAGACCGACAAGTGCAGGTATTACATTCTGGAGAGCATACTCTACGGCTTCTTTGGGTGGTTTGACCTTTGCTTCCAGCGTGCCGGTACTCGCACCACTGGGAGCTGCAGACCTGCCAAAACCGCCGGGAGTATGGATGTCGGCTTCGACAGTCATGTTACCCCGGCTGTCGATGATAGTCCGTAGCTCGATTACCTCAATTGTTGTCATCGTTTCCTCTACTTCCTCTTTACCGTAATGGGGATGGTGTTGTTGTTGTATTCTTCAATGGCGATCTCCAGTGGATCGATCCGTGTCGTAGTGATAAGTAAGGGAGCACCCATTGATATCTGCAGAGCCCTTGCTCCAATAATCCTCGCCCGTTCATACCGGGTGTACGTCTGCGTCTGCATTTTTCGTCCTCAAAATGATGGTTTTTACAGTTACTATGGGGTCGCTGAGATTCGAACTCAGGTCACTGCGTCCCGAACGCAATAGGATGGTCCAGGCTACCCTACGACCCCTCGGTCTTATGTCAATCTACTGGTACGGGTTGAGCTCATCAATGATCTCTTTATGGGTCAGGAGCATACGCCTGCAGCAGTACCGGGAAATATTAAGATCGTCGAGGATCTTTCTTGGATCCTCGCCTTTCTCCCGTCTCAGCTTGAACTCTTCCCACGCTGTTGAGACTGGTTTCCCACAGGTGAAACATCGAACGGGTATCAAGATTTTTTACCTCTCATCATATCTTTTATCTTAACGATAAGACTTTTGGAATTTCTTGCGTGCTCCACGGCCGTGCGGTTTCTTTGCTTCTTTCTGCCGTGAGTCGTTGACGAGGAGCGTCCTGTCATAGGTAAGATAGATATCCTTAATCTGGGGATCGTTGTGCCACAGAAGGATACCACGTGCAAGTGCGGTACGGATTGCTTCTGCCTGCCCCATAACGCCGCCACCGGCGACATCGATGATCACATCTATGCCGTGTATCGCTTTGGGTACAAGAAGCAGCGGTTCTGATATCTTCATCCGGGTAACTTCGCTGCCATAGGTCTCGAGCGGTACAGAGTTGACCCGGATCATGCCTTTCCCTGCCTTCAGGGTTGCACGTGCGATTGCCGTCTTGCGTTTTCCACTTGTGTTTATGATCTTTACCATGGGGAACACCTTAGAATTTCGCTCCGAGGAACGTGCATACTGCACCGAGCGTTACAAATGCCGGGTTGTTCAGCCGGTTCATGTGTGCGTCTTCGAGCACTTCCATCTCTTTTCCGACAAATTCTACCGGAACACCGACATAGCACCTGATGCGTTTCATGGCATCGACACCACGGGGGCGTTTGTACGGGATCATGCCACGGATAGTCCGCTTCATGAGATGATCGGGCCTTCGTGGGACGAACGGTCCCCAGCGGTTGCCGCTGGCGCCGCGTTCCACCTTGTGCCGGTAGTTGGCAAGCACACGTGCACGACTACCGGAGATGATGGCTTTCTCTGCGTTGACAATCGCAATCTCTTCACCGGCAAGCCCGCGCTGCGCGACAAGGCTTGCAAGCCGTCCGAGAAGCAATCCGTCACCGTTGATTACTGTAACCATATTTTGTTCACCTCAGGATACGGACACCGCTGCCTTTCGGATTGTCCAAAAGGAGTTGTTCGATCGACATACACTGTCCCTTTGCGTCCCTGATCTTGCTGGTTGCTGATGCCGAGAAGTTCAAGGCTGCAACCTTCACAGACTGCTCCAGTACACCGCTGCCCAGCACTTTTCCGGGAACAATGATTGTCTCACCATTCTGGGCATAGCGGTTAATCTTGGACAGGTTGACCTCGGCGTAATTCCTGTTCGGGGTCTCCAGCCTGCTTGCGATCTCGCGCCAGATCTTTGCCTCATTCTCCCGTGAATTATTCTTCAGGAGCGCGATAAGGTTGGTAAGACGGGGGTTCGTCTTTTCCACAATTCTTGTCATTTCTTGTCATCCCCTGATATCTCGCTTATTTGTCTCTCCAGCTCGTCTGACTGATCCCTGATATAGTGCAGTGCACGGTCCATGATCTCCTTTACTGGCAACGAACCGTCGCTCTCGACTATGAAAATATACCGGTCTGTTTCTGCAGATATGGTAATTGCCGGTTCGTCCCCGATACCGCTTTCCAGGCATGCCTTCTCACAAAGTTTGCACATGGAGCAGTCGGGAAGCTTACCGTTCACTACCCTGACTTTCTTGCCTTTTGGATCCGGTACCTCAAGAATGACACGGGGGCATACGTCCACACAGTTCATGCAGGCATCGCAGGCCTCACTGATGGATACCACAGGATAGTTCTTGAATCCGCATACGAGTGTCGGCTGCCATTTTGCATGCTCTCTTCCGGTATTCAAAATGGCGTGTGCTTCCAGGACGAGTTTCTGACCTTTCGTGAGCTTCACGATAGGAATATTATCGTACACCGGAGCCGCATTGGGGTCCTGGGAAATGAGGTCGCTTGACAGGACTGTCTTTGGACCTTCGACGCTCAACGTGAACGTAACCATACAGCCCGGGCATCCCACTCCACCGCAGGAGCATTTTTCCTTTGTCGAATAGGTTGAAAGATCTGTTTTTATGGGTATGAGCCCCAGCCGGTGTGCCAGCATCTCATCGAAGAACGCACTGGTATTGTCATAAATACGTACATCTTCAATTGCAAGAGTCGGCACTTCACCGATCATTGCCCGCCGGAACCCATTGGCAAATGCCGGGCTCGCTCCCGAAAGAGTGAATCGTGCCAGAGTATCGTCAAGACTGCTGAATTCGATCTCCATCACACTCTCCTTCCTCGCCTGCCGCCCTTTGCGCGACATGAGTCGTGAGGGACAGGGGTGACATCTTCAATACGCCCGATCCGCATCCCGGCGCGGGCGAGTGCACGAATTGCTGCCTGGGCACCGGGGCCCGGGCTGCGTTGTTTACCCTGGCCTGGCGCACGCACCTTGACGTGGACCCCCACAATTCCCTTCTCGCGGGCATTCTGGGCAACGTTGCCAGCCATCTGCATTGCTGCATAGGGTGAGCCTTCGTTCCGGTCCTGCTTGACTACCATGCCACCACTGCTTTTTGTAACAGTCTCAGCACCAGAGAGATCGGTGATGGTGATGATGGTATTGTTGAACGATGCGAAAATATGTGCAACGCCCCACTTTTCCTTATCATTTGCTGCCATCTTATCTCACTCCTGCCGGTTTGGTAATCCGTGACTTTTCGGGATGTGAATCACTTAAAAACGGTGATTTGCCGTAGTAAGCGATCTGCACCTCTTCATTCCTGTTTACACGGTAACCCGGAATAGTGACGCGCCTGCCACCAATGGCGATATGTCCATGGGTGATGAGCTGGCGTGCCTGCTTCGGGGAACGGGCAAGGCCTTTCCGGTGTACAAGGCTCTGGAGCCGGCGCTCGAGCTGTGTCTGGACTTTAAGTGCCAGTACATCTTCGATATCTGCATCCGGACCAAGCAGTCCTGATCGCTGCATGTGGGAGATCAGTTCGGTTTTCTTTGCCTCAAAAAGCGTCCTGTCAATATTGCTTGACATCAGGGCGAGAAGGTCTCGTGCTCCTTTCCGGTACTTTCTCAGGTAGCTCTGTGCTTTCCAGACTTCGCGCTTGTTGCGCAGCCCGTATTCTATAACGAGACGTGTTTCCGATTCGATTCGCGTCTTTTCAAAGGGGCGTTTGGGGGTCTGGTACGATTTATGATTCTTTCCCGGATATCCCATGGTTAGCTGCCTCCTTCTTTCTTCCTCTTGACACCCACAGTTGTCCCGGTTCTTCCGGTAGACTTGGTGCGCTGCCCGCGGACTTTCTGCCCGGTCTCGTGACGGATACCACGGTAGCAGCGGATCTTTCTCATGAGGTTGACGTCTTCATCCTTTGAGAGCGCTACATCGCCACCTAACAGGTGCTTTGCCTCGCCAGTGTAGGTGTCTTTTGGCCGGTTCGCCATCCATGATGGGATCTTCGATGAGTATTGTTCAACAGCGGTGCGGAGCCGGTTGACCGACTCCTCGTCAATGCGACCGAGCTGTGCGTATTCGTCGACTTTCGCCATACGGGAGATTACCGTAGAGGTATGCCTGCCTACGCCCATGATGCCGGTCAGGGCAACCCTCACCGATTTGGTTCCATCCAGATCGGTTGTGCCTACCCTTACAAAATATTTTATGTCTTCTTCCTGAGCCATCCAATCCCCTCGTTGTGTGAGATTTTCTCTTTTGAGCGCTGAGGGAGGGATTTGAACCCTCGAGTCCCAGGGGGACACAGGTTTAGCAAACCTGCGCCATACCAGGCTTGGCTACCTCAACAGAGGAATCTCGCATCTTGTACAGACACTCGCAGTGAATAGTCACTGCTCCATGAATGGTGCTT
>DATMWO010000157.1:0-6461 GCA_035562475.1 Methanoregula sp. | reverse complement strand
GTTTAATGAAGGCATTCTTCCGGCTCTTTGGGATTGAAGAGCGTGAGATGCTCTCCTTTTTAATCAAACTTCACAACACCATGAACACTGCGGATTTCGTACGCATCCCGGTTTCAGAACGGGCTGTCTTCATACCCCAGTGCCTGCGTTCATCGAAGTGCCCCGCCCACCTCACACCGGAAGGGTTGAAGTGCCGGAGCTGCGGGCAATGTACTGTTGGTGAAGCACGGACAATTCTCGAAAAACTGGGTTACCGGATTTTTATCGTTCCCGGCTCTTCATTTATCAAAAGGATGGTAAAGAAGTATCACCCGAAAGCAATTATCGGTGTTGGTTGCCTTGCTGAAGTGAAAGAGGGTATCGATATGGCAGACAAAATAGGTCTGGTCGCAATGGGTATAGTTACCATAAAAGAAGGATGCGTCGAGACACTCGTGAACTGGATGGATGTTTACGAGGTAGCAACGCTGGGAATTGATCCAAAATCAATTCCCGAGGACCTTCATATTCTTTCCCATTAATTTCCCGCTTTTAATCCTGCCGTGGATGATGATGGTATCATTGCTTGTAACATTTCCCACCTGAACACCCGTGCGGAGGATGACCTTTCCCCCGGCCTTCACCGAGTGAACTACCGCATGATCCAGAATAGTAACATCTCCGTGTGCTACCAGCGGTCCTTTGATCTTTGACTGGCTGCCGATAATGGCATTCCAGCAGTTCACATCGAGCGCAACGCTGGAACGCGGGCCCAGTTCGAGCGTTCCCGTAACCAGGAGACGTCCCCAGAAATGAGTGTGAGCGGGAACGATGAAATTTCCGTCAATTTTCACATTTCCTTCGAAATACGCCCCTTTTTGTGCAAAGAAAGTATCCCCTTTCTGGATAACGGTCGGCATTACTCCCTCAGGGTAAGTTGAGGCACGATCAGGGGATAAACCTGTTGCTCGGTTTACTACAGTTTGTTATCGCATCATAAAAAAACTGCAGAGAGCGTGAACACGACAAGAGAGGCAAACATACCGGCTTTCAGGAAATCTGAGGCGTTTGATGCTTTCACACACCCGGGGGTTTCACAGCCCAGCGCTCGCAACGCTGCAATGATAATAATGATATCAACAACAATGATACCCCCAAGATACCATATCCCCCACCAGAAATAAGGAATAAAACTTGCCGCGACTGCAAGGATCGCGGTAATAAGGGCAAGTTCTGATGTTTTTTTTATACCGATCCGGAGTGGCAATGTATCTGCCCCGCCTGCCCTGTCACCTTCAACATCCTCAGCATCTTTTAACAATTCACGGGATACCATAGCAAAGAAAGTGATGGCTGCGATTGGGATGATAAGGACAAGCCCGTCAAAGCCGTTTAAGGCTCCACCAAATAAAAAAATGCTTGCCGAAAGGTACGCTACAACGATGTTGCCAATAAATGGTGTGCTTTTAAGTTTTGCTGCGTAGGCAATGAGAAGGACAACATTAAAGATTGCAATGCCGACACACAGGGGATTGGTAAAAAAACTTACAAGAATACCGGCCAGGAACAGTGTTATGGCAAATCCCCGTGCAGCTCCCCGGCTGACTGACCCTGAGGGAATGGGACGATCAGGACGGTTAATTGCATCAATTTCGGCATCGAAAAAATCATTGATTACATTCCCACCAGCGGTAATGAGTGCTACAATAAAAAAAAGGAGCAGGGACTCAGGAATCACCGTGCCGGTGTCAATCAGGTAAGCAACGATGGCTGCAAGACCGGCGACGAATGAATTTACCGGGCGGGTGATGATAATAAAACCTGCTAGCCTCATTGGTTATCAGATCTGATAGAGGAAGTATAAAAATGCACTAAAAAGAGCGATACAATCGTCATTTGCTACGGGCGAGGGGGGATTTGAACCCCCGGCATTCAGCTTAGGAGGCTGACGCTATGTCCGGGCTAAGCCACTCGCCCTGCCCATATCCATTGTGGAGGAATATGTATAAGTTTTGCGCGCTGCAACAATACTCTCGCAATGGATTTAATCGAGGTAACGGAAGGAAAAACCACGTTTTTTGTCCCGACACAGGATGCAGCGACCCAGTTTCCTCCCGGAACCGCGCCGATCTTTTTTAACCGGAAAATGGAACTGAACCGTGATGCAACAATACTTATGGTTTCGGTAGTAAAACCATCAGACTACCTTGATGCGATGGGAGCTACCGGAGCCCGGGGTCTCAGGGTGGCAAACGAGTGTAACATTCCGGTCACTATTAACGACCGTGATACGCAGGGAATCGCCCTGATTACCCATAATACAAGCCACGCGACACTGCCGATTGAGATTGTACAGCGGGATGCGAGCGCCCTGCTTTCAGAACGGTCATTTGATGCTGTGGATCTTGACCCGTTTGGAACACCGGCAATGTATATTGATGCAGCAGTGAAGGGTACCCGAAGGTTCCTCTTCATCACTGCGACAGATACCGCTCCATTATGCGGAGCCCACCTTAAAGCAGGAAAACGCCGCTACTTTGCACAACCTGTGAACACGGAGTATCATGAGGAAGTGGGGCTGAGAATCCTGCTGGGATTTGTTGTCCGTGAAACAGTGAAATATGACCGGGGTGTGGAACCGATATTTTGTTTTGCCCATCAGCATTTTGTCCGGCTCCACCTTCGGCTGCTCCGCGGAGCCAATGCTGCAGATGATTCCATGAAGCGGATCGGATTTATCCTGCAGTGTAAGCAGTGTGCGTATCGCACTGAACAACAGGGAATGTTTCCGGAAATTGTCTGCTGCCCGCACTGCGACAAAAAACTTACCCCGATTGGTCCGCTCTGGCTTGGCAGTATCCAGCATGAAAAAACACTCGTGCAGATGCGGGAGCAGCTGGATACGATGACCCTCGGCACAAAAAAAGACCTTATCAGACTCATCGATCTCTGCCGGAATGAATTGCCGACATCGAGTTTTTATGACTATCACCATCTTACGAAAATTGCGCGTTGTTCACCACCCGATATCACTGCAGTAATTGGCCATATTATTGCTTCAGGATACCCCGCGACAAGGACGCATTTCTCTGGTTACGGAATCAAAACAGAAGCACCTCTTGCGGTCATTTTCGACGCTATTAGTGTTCGACAATGATCGTGAGCAGATCACTATCGATCAATTTGTGGGGCAACCCCACTCTCTGGCCCGGGTGTTTGACAGATTTTCCCCAGACCCGGGCATAACGGAACCGCTGGACGAAGTCACGGTGAAGTTTCGTGCAGACGTCCGCTACAGTACTTCCTGACCTGACAATAAGTGGTTCTTCCAAATCAGCCTCCCCTCCATGAGGTTTTAAATACACCCTTATGAAACCGAGGCAGTCATAGATCGCATCCTTGACTTCCTCCAGATGATACCCCGCAGAAGCTGAAATCATGAGGGGGGGATTACCGAAACGTTCTGTAATGTCATGCTCGATCTCAAGATACCTCTCTTTGTCGACCAGGTCAACCTTGTTTACCGCAATAAATGCTGGTACATAGACGCGGTTCCCCTGTATGGCATCGATCAGGTCATCCTGTGTTGCCCCACCCCGCACAAGTACATCGGCATTCATCATCTTACTCTCGGCCAAAATTGATCGCACCTCTTCAATATCCAGGTTCAGCGTACCTACTGCATGAAGACGGATACCACCATGCGAGGCTTTCTTGATGGTTATATCCGGTTTTGGGACATTAATCCTTATACCGGCATCGTAGAGTTCTTTTAAGAGCACATCGAAATGCCGTTCATTGAAAACATCTACAAGAATAATGATTATATCAGCGCCACGGACAACACCAATCACTTCTTTGCCCCGTCCCTTGCCCATAGCAGCCCCGGCAATAAGTCCCGGAATATCGAGCAGCTGGATCTTTGCTCCCTTGTGCTCAAGAGCACCAGGTACGACCGTTAGCGTGGTGAATTCATATGCAGCTACCGCACTTGCAGTACCAGTGAGTTTATTGAGAAGTGTACTTTTACCGGTTGAAGGGAAGCCTACGAGAACAGCCGTCGCATCACCGGACTTTTTTACTGAATAACCTTCCCCGGCGCCGCTGGATTTCATCGCACGGTTGACTGCATCATCGCGGAGCCGCGCGATTTTTGCTTTAATTCGCCCAATGTGCTTGGAAGTAGCCTTGTTATACGGAGTCTTAGTCAGCTCCGCCTCCAGCTCCTGGATCTGTTCTTCAAGACCACTCATTCTTATATTAATCGCAGCACGTCCGAGATAAAGGTGTTTATGGTGGGGGGACAGGAAAAAACCCCACCAGCTACGAGGTAAAAAGATTATTGTGTCAGATATCAACACGTTTAAGTAAAAATATCGCCCAAGTTATTGAGCAATTGCGCTGCTATAGTGTAGTCCGGCCAATCATGCGAGCCTCTCACGCTCGCGACTGGGGTTCGAATCCCCATAGCAGCACTTTGCACTGGTGGTTCTATTCTCGAATCTTTAACCCTGATAACTACAGCCGAAATAAGCACGTAGTATTTGTTGCCGGTCCCGTGTATAGTCCTGCGATACGATCTGTTTCGTCTGATAAAGAATATTATACGGTAGGACAGGAAGATCCCGGGGGAGCCTATTACCTCATTAGGGGGATCAGTTCATCATAGACCCGGTATGTCCCGCCTGAGGACATCTGTGCAAGGATTTCCACTCGGTCGGTCTCTTTCGATCCCTCGAGGGTGATCTCGGTTACACCCTTCAGGGGCAGGATTATGCCCGTTGCCACCGATCCGTCAGGATGAGTGACCTTGATATCCGCACTTTTAATGCTGCCCTCCCCGGCACTTCCTGCGAAAATAACCGAGATCTTTGAAGTTACCGGGTTTTTCTGGACCTGGAAGTAGAGCTTCTGACCCGAAGGTATCAACTGCGTTGGCAGGGGAACGAGAGCACGGGAGGCCGGGGTGAGAGCTGGCGGGATTGTCCTGACTTTAGTTGGTTCCGGTACGGGTGTGATCTCCACCGCCGGTGGATTGCCGTGGGCGCTAAAATCCCCGCTTGCTGTGAACATCGGCAGCCCGATGAAATAAACGACGGCAATAATCGCTGACAGCACAATGCATCCTCCGATAATCCTTGTCTTGTTTACCCGTGATTTTGCCGGTGCCTCCGGCTTCACCGGAGATAAAAACAGCGCGTCATCGACAGTCTCTGATGATACCCGCTTTGGTGGTGCAGGCACCGTTACCGGTTTTTTTGCCTCACGTTTAATGGGAGACGGGGGTTGTGGCTTATGGTAGGATTCCAGAGTCTCATCCTCCCCATATTCCTTCCCATATTGTTCCAATAATTCATCCGTATCCGGTTCCTGAATTTCCTTTTTATAATGGTGCGGAGTCTCATCCTCAGCCGGTACGATGTTTTCTTCATCATTGTCTTCCGGTAATTCATCCGTTTCTGGTTCCGGAATTTCCACCTCATCTTGCTCATAGGTCTGATCTTCAACCGGCCCGGTGTTCTCTTCCTCAGAGTATTCCACTGAATCATCCGGTTCCGGTACTTCTCCCGGAATAACCGGTGCTCCACACAAATCGCAATACTTTACCGGAGCTATGAACTGAGTACCGCATTTGCTGCAGGTTGACAGTTCCGGTATCCGCGTCCCGCAGTTTTTACAGAATTTATAGCCGGGCTCGACTGGCCTGCTGCAGGTTGGGCAGGTATGCTTGACCTTTCGTGGTGAGACCGGATCCTGCATGGAACGCAGTTTAGCTTTCACGTATTAAAAAGGTGGGGCATTCAGCCGGATTTTCCGTGGCCTTCTGATCCGGTTGCGTCAAGAGAATACCTGAATTCAGGAAAGCCATAGTTCATGCTGCAGGCCTCCCCCAAATGCTCCAGAACAAAAATCTGTCATCTCTAAATAAAAATCGCAGACCTTAAGATTCTTTTTTTGCGAATTTTTTATTGAATTTTTTCCGGATAAGAAACGATATCATACCAGAAATAAAAGGTGAATACATGAGGTATCTCCTTTTTATCGTTTTACTGGGAGCGGTATTTACTGCCGGTTGTATCAATACTACACCCGCACAAATTTTTCGTCCAGACGCTACAAAAGCAGAATTTGGGTCTGCCTATTCAGATTCTGAACAGGCAGTCACGGTATTTTCAGCGCAAAAAACAAAAACCTTTACCTCAATTTTTTTCAATGTATCCACTACAAAAGAAGCAGCAAATGGAAATACCTTTGTCATTATTGATGCCCAAATTCAAAATACTGGTGCTGACAGAATCACGGTAATTCCCCATAGATTCAGTATTGTTGATTATGATGGAAGGAGATTTGAGAAAGAACCATACCATGGAAGTGAGTGGTTGATGGCCGGCGAACTCTGCAAAAATCAATATAAGAAAGGCAAGGTGCTGTTTGAAATTCCGCAAAACTCAAAAGATTTGATTTTATATTATGACATGAAT
>DATMWO010000156.1:0-4146 GCA_035562475.1 Methanoregula sp. | reverse complement strand
AACAGGGAGGTCGCCACAGCGGCGGGGGTGGAGGCTTTATAAAAAGCCTCCAGGATCGTGATAACTATCGACTGGAGTATTATTTTTTTGAAGATTTTATGAAAAATTCAGGGGCTTAAAGAACACTCTACCCTAAAAAATTAGATCATCTCCGAATCGACAAAAACGTGTACTAGATCTTCGCACTGATACCGGACCAGCTGCTATTAATCATCCAAGATAGCGTGCGATTCCATCTTTCAGTTCATTGAACGAGACAGGCTTGACGAGCACACTGAGATAGGGATCTTTAAGCTGCCCCATCTTTTCATCAACTAAGGGTGAAGCGGTAAAAAGAATAACCGGCATCTCACGAACTCCTAAATCCCCGCGGAGTTTTTCCAGAAATTCCCACCCGTTGATAGGTACCATCATAATATCCAGCAGGATAAGTGCAGGTGGCTCCTTTTGAATGAGTTCAAGGGCTTCGAGCCCGTTTGCAATCAGGACCGGCTCGTACCCGAGTTTCCGGATCATCAGATCCATCAGATCGAGGATGGGTTGATCATCCTCCACTACCATGATTCTACGTGACATTGTGCTCTGGCTCCTCAGGTCTTTTTTTCGGTATGTGAATGATGAATGTTGTTTCAAGATTCATAATGCTGTCCACGCTGATGTAGCCTTCATGCATTTTGATATATTTTTTTGCAATTGCAAGCGAAAGCCCGATTCGCTCATATTTCTGTTTCCTCTCCCCGGAATCGGAAACCGGAAATGGATCAAAGATCTCATCAAGCCGGGAATCCGTGATGCCGATACCATTGTCCTTGATGGAGAGGCGATCCATGGAATCATTGGGCGATGAGGTATATGCAATGTGAATCTTTCGGGGAGGTGTTGAGTAATTCACTGCATTGGAAATCATCGTATCAATAACCGTTGAAATCTTTTTCTTGTCGGCATCAAACGTGAGATAGTGCGGGATATCAATGGTTATGTCCGCAGTTTTCCGATATCCCCCGGCATCGATGATTGATGTAATCAGGTCAAGGACCGGGAATATCGAGTATTCCAGGGGTATCTTTCCTGCATCGATGACGGAAAGTTCGAGCATCTGGTTGATGATCTGGCGCTCACGGTCAACGCTTTTTGCGCACCGGTCGAGAATGATCTTGGTCTCTTCTGTAACCCCGTATTTTTCAGGATCCTGGGTAAGCAGGTTGATATACCCCATTATCGGCTGCAGGGGTGTGCGTAGTTCATAAGCAAACGTGCTGATGATGCCACGCTGCCGTTTGGAATCGTGCAGAATCTGATCTTTTAATCCCTCTTGTCCGGGAATATCAACAAGGTTGATGAGTACCGCAGGAATCTCACCTTGTAGTATCCGGGTAAAAAACAGGGTTGCGGGCCGTATCTTGCCGGACTTTATTCGTAAACCGACCTCTAACCTGCCAGGAGGTGGTGACCGGGTCTCTGCGAGATGACAGGAATTCCTGAATTCCTCATGGTCGTCCGGGTGAATGAGCGATATGGGATCTTTACCCATCAGGTCTTTAAGAGTGTAGTTGGAGAAATCCTCAAACGAAGGATTTGTGTACACAATCATCTGGTTCCTGATGATGATTATGCAGGTCGGGAAATTATCGGCCACCTGTTTGTACTGGATATCAATTTCATCGGCTGCCTGCTTGGCGAGTTTGTATTTGTTGATATCGATGACCGTGCAACTCACCAGGTTGTCGGTGATCCGGCTCCCGGAGAGATTAACCCAGATGGGCCCTTTATCCCTGGTCACAAAAATAGTTTCGAAATTCTGGGTCTCCTCTCCGGTTTTAAGGGATGCAAAGAATTTCTGCTGGTCTTCTGCAGAGGAGAAAAACTGGGGAAATTTCATGCCGGCAAGTTCTTCGCCCGTAAATCCCAGCATGTGTTCCAGATGGGCGTTGGTAAGATGGATTGCAAGGGTATTCTGGTCAAAAAGAATGATGCCCGATTGAGCTTTCTCGACAATACTGCGACTGCGAGCCTCACTGGAATTCACTTTCACACTTACATAGGCAACCAGGGCAGCAACACAGATGAACAGGATCGCTTGTCCGGTAACGTAGATCAACGAGCCGGTATCGGGAAACAGGTAAAGGTACGCAAAGCCCTCATACAGAATGGCACAGGCGCCGGCCAGCCAGAGTCCCTTCCTGGGATAAAAATAGGTTGCGTAAACGATAGGGAAATAGAAGAGCTGGGCGTATAATGTTTCAAGGGCCCGGGAGATAGAAACTGTTGTAATTATGATGCATACAAGGGTGAGGGATGCAATAATTATACAACGGGTAAGATCTGTATGTGAAACCGAATATCCAAAAATCCTGATGTACGGTTTCATGCCTATTTTCTATGTTCTTTTTCAGAATTTATAAATATACTATTTTACACGGGTAATTTTTAGTTACCTGGCCAGGGAAATCTCCCGAGCCATGCTTTTTCCTCCGACTTAGTATATCATCGCAAAAGAAACGTCCACATCAGTGACGAGATGGATAAAAAAAGGGCTGGGGATCAGAAGCACAGCGGGGTGAGTTTTTCTATGACCCGGTCTACCTGACGGACCGATGTACCGATATAGGAATCCGGGTTGAGGAGTGCAGCAATATCGGTCCGGGAACAATAACGCAGTACTTCAGGATCGGTTCCCAGCACATCGGCGAGCGCCCGCTCTTCAACAAGTGCCTGCATACTTGCTATCCGTATTCGCTCGTGGGCATCCTGCCGGTTCATACCCCGCCGGGTGAGGTCGATCATGACGGACTCAGCCATATTGATGCCATGGAGGAAGGCGAGATTACGACGGATTGCCGCACGGTTGATGACGAGTCCTTCGAGTACGGTTGTCATCAGCCGGATGCAGTGATCCGTGAGGATCGATGCCTCGGGGAACAGCACCCGTTCGCAGGAGGAGTTGGTCAGGTCGCGCTCGTCCCAGAGTGTGTTGTTCTGGAGTGCCGGCTCGACCGCGGACCGCACGATGCGGGCAAGGCCACTGACCTGTTCGGATCTGATGGGGTTGCGTTTGTGCGGCATGGTGGAGGATCCTACCTGATTTGCACCGAATGCTTCTTCCACCTCGCCTATCTCGGTCCGCTGGAGTGAGCGGACCTCAATAGCGATCTTGTCAAGGGTGGTCGCCACGTTTGCACAGAACATGAAATATTCCGCATACCGGTCGCGGGAGATTACCTGGTTGGATACGTCCACCGAACCAATGCCAAGCACCTCCATCATCGTTGCCTGTACCTCCATTGCCTTCGGTCCAAGTGCCGCCTGGGTACCCACAGCACCGGTCATCTGCCCGACCACGACACGCGGACGGAGCTGTTCAAGGCGTTCGATGTGCCGCCCGACTTCACTTGCCCAGATGGCAAACCGCAGGCCGTACGTGGTCGGCACCCCGTGCTGCCCGTGGGTCCGGCCGATGCAGACCAGCGATTTGGTTTCTTCTGATCTTTTTATGAGTACCTCGAGCAGGAGACGCAGCTTCGTATCAATGAGCGAGAGCGCCTGCTGGAGCTGCAACCCGGTTGCGGTATCAAGTATATCGTTGCTCGTTGCGCCATAGTGGACCCATCGCCCGGAATCACCGCAGACCTCAGAGATCGCTTTTACCATAGCCATCATGTCATGGCTGATCTCGCGTTCGATTATTTTTGCCCGATCCAGCGATGCCTTCGGTGCATACTGGCCTATTTCCGCTGCTGCAGCTGCCGGGATCATGCCGTGCGCTGCTTCGGCCTTTGCCAGCGCCACTTCTACGGCAACAACACAGGAGAACCGGGTCTTCTCACTCCATACCGCACGCATCTCGGGTGTGCCGTACCGCTCCTCGATGGGGTGGACTGCCATGAGAACTGATCTGTTGTTTATGGTTAAAAACGTTCTAAATCGCACGGGAAATAAATACCAATTACTGTTCATCATGGCTTTGGCATGTCACAAAAACAAAATTGATATTCTGTTTCATGATCCGGGCTGAGCAATTGTTGGCCCCGTCATTTCTGATTTTTACCGACTGGCAAGGCATCGGTGCAATGCATGTATTTATTATTTACCATTTTCAATACCCCAAGGGTTAAAAAAAAGAAAATACCCCCTTGGGATCCGTATATC
>DATMWO010000155.1:0-8310 GCA_035562475.1 Methanoregula sp. | reverse complement strand
AATCTGAGGCCCGTGCCGCATAAATCTTGGGGCCGATCTCGCCAAAGACCAGAAGAACTATGACAACAAAAAAGGTCGCGATTCCAACACCAATGTCACCGAATGCCTTTATAGCTATGGAAGTTGCAAGTGCAGCAGCGGCAACATTGACAATATTGTTCCCAATCAGGATGGTGATAAGCAGGTGCTCAGGAGATTCTTTCAATGCCGCAACAGCCTCTGAACCGGGTTTTCCTTCATTGGCAAGAGTCCTGGCCTTTGCCCGGGTAATAGAGATAAGGGCAACTTCGGAGCTCGAAAAAAACGCCGAAAGAATGACACATAAAACAAAGAGCAGGATTTCAACAGCGTCCTGGATCATCGCATTTCACGCTGTGCTGGTGCACGCAGATTATTTGGGATCATAAATAAAAATACACTATCCTATTCGGAATGGAATTTAATAAAACCAGCGCTTTATTCCATACATTCCCGCATAAAAACACAATCCCGTGCAAGCAGTGCGATCTTTTCTTCTGCTGACAGAGAATGGTCCAGGTTCAAATCCTCAATCTCAAGAGTAAGGCTGCCATTGTAGCGGTGATCACGCAAGCATTCCATCACCCGTACCATAGAACCATGACGGTCAAGAGGGAAATGAGCTTTGGCGTGATCAAACCGGCTGAGGTGCACGTTCACGAGCCGGTCGTGACAGAGTTCGATGTACCTGATCGCCTCGCCCTCGGATTTGGAAAGCGCATGCGCCACGTCGAGCGTGAAAAACAGCCACGGCTCCTCATCAAGGAGTGAACGCATTCGGTCCGGCGTGCAGAGAAGTGAATTGACAATCGGTTCCATATTCTCCATACCGATTTTTATAGAATTCCGGGTCGCTGCCTCACGGAGCATGGAAACATAGTGATCGAACCGGGCAAAGTCCGCTGAACTGGGCGGGCGTTTTGCAGTCCGCCTGCCCGGGTGCACGGTCAGGATATGGGCACCCATCTGCTCAGCAATCCCGATGGACCGGACTGCATGTTCAACAGACACCTGAGCTACATCCGGGTTGATAGAACAGGGATTCAGGTCAAGAATGGGGGAGTGAACTGTCATTGAGGAAATTTCAGGGTGCTCATTCCTGCAGGTGACTACCTCATCAACCGGCAGGTCACGAAGCCAGAAATGCGGTGTCTCTAACCAGAACTCCAGCGCATTTAATCCCGAGCGTGACACAAAAGAGAAGATCTCATCGACCGTGTACTCGTGAAAGAACATACTCGAGACGGAAAATGATACCATGGTAGTATATTTGATATGCGGTTTTAGCCTAATAATGGTTGATGGACTGGTTTAACCGCCCCGATGTCACTGTTGTTGTTGAAAAGGCACCATTGCGGGTCTCCGAGCTATCAGCAATTATTGAAGGTCTTCTGGACAACCCGCTCCTGCAAGATATCCTGGTTCGTGGAGAAGTGACCAACTATACCCACCATGCGCGGGGGCACCGCTACTTTTCGCTCTCGGAGAAAGGCGGAGGTAATACGGCTGCGGTTATTAAATGTGTCATGTGGAGGTCCGATGCTGAACGTCTTTCGTGCAATCCGTCTGAGGGCATGGAGGTGATCGTGTCAGGGACGATCAGGGCGTACGCACCCCATGGATCATACCAGTTGCAGGTTAAAGAGATGAGAAAAGCCGGCCTGGGTGAGAAATTCCTGCTCCTGGAACAGTGGAAAAAGCAACTTGCCGCCGAGGGGTGTTTTTCTCTGGAACGGAAACGCTGCCTCCCCACGTTCCCGGCACGAATCGGGGTGGTTACTTCAGAAACGGGTGCGGTAATCCATGATATTAGGACCGTAGTGGGAAGACGGTACCCTCTGGAAATTATCATTTCACCCACCGCAGTCCAGGGTGAACAGGCACACGGGGAGATAGCCGGTGCGATTACCCGCCTTGCGGGGATGGTGGATGTGGTCATCATTGCCCGGGGGGGAGGGAGTTTTGAGGATTTGTTCCCCTTCAACCATCCGGATGTTGTGCGGGCTATTGTTGCATGTCCTGTTCCGGTCGTCAGCGCAATCGGGCACGAAGTGGATATAACACTCAGCGATCTCGCTGCAGATCTCCGGGCAGCTACCCCGTCTGCCGCAGCAGAACTGGTGGTACCGGACCGTATTATCCTGACAACCCGGTTACAGGAACTCAAATCCCTGCTGAACGCTTCGTTGCAGGCCCGGGTTGCGTGGGCTCGGGAGGAAGTTGCTGATATGCGGGACCGGCTCCGCCCGCAGCGGTTCAGCCGGAAACTTGAAGAGAGAAAACAGAACATGGCAGACCTTTCGGACAGGCTCGAACGGGCTTTCTTAAACCGGCTCGGTCGCGAACACCTGCTTCTTGCTGAGATGAAAACTGCACTCGACAGCAGGAACCCGCTCGCCGTCCTTGCCCGGGGCTACTGTGTTGCAGAGAAGCAGGGCAAAGTTGTACGGAGCTCGGGCGCCATATCCAAGGGAGATCGCTTGAAAATCCGGTTTTATGATGGCAGCAGCCAGGTTATCGTGGAGCGTGTGGATCATGAAAGAAACCTATGAGACAAAGATCGAACAGTTACGAAAGATCATCGAAAAGATAGAGGACGGTAATACCGGGCTTGATGAGAGTATGAAGTTGTACGAACAGGGAGCGTTGCTGGTGAAACAGTGCGAGGTGATGCTCACAGAAGCAGAATTAAAAATAACCACACTCAGCCGGGACGCATAGCGGTCAGGATAACAAGCATTTCTTTTCCTTCAGCAAGGTTTTCGATAAGTTTTTTTGGCAGGGTGGCCGCCACATGATCGGACATAATGCCGATTGTCCGCCTGCAGACAAAGGAACTCCGTCGCCAGACTATATCGGTCGGATGATCCAGGGTGAACTTAAAAGAACCTTGTGATTTTACCTCAATAACCACCCCATCACACGAGAGCCGGGTAATAAGAATTGCATCATCATGGGAAAGTACCCGTTTGAATTCCGGTGAAAGCCCGTTGCAGCCTTTGTCCGCTGCAATACCGATGATGCAGTTACCATTTTTCGTGAGATGGTCCTCGCGGGTCACCTCAAACGTTGTCGGATGGTTGCCAAGGACAAGCGGATGTCCCCGGCAATAAACTGACTCCTGAGCCTCCATGTTTATCATGTGAGGGTTGCCATTGATATTCAATGTTTATAACCGTCTACTGCCCTGAGTGCACTGATGAGACCGAACATGACGTGGTCACTGAATCCCGCGATCTGCTCGTCCGCTGCACCACCTGTGGCCACCACCAGCGCATCAAAAAGGATAAAGAACCCCAGTCAATCGTGGTTAAAACAATTGTCTCAAAAGAGGGAACATCGCTTGTCTGCGGGATTGAGCTTGCCGAGGATGAGGAATGCAGCGTTGGTGACCATCTTGTGGCAGAGTGTGGGGAAGACGCGTTTGGCGTAGAAGTATCCTCAATTGAGTCCGGGGAGAAACGGGTAAACCGGGCAAAAGCACCCGATATCACAACGCTGTGGACCCGCACAATTGAACAGGTGGTTGTAAAAATCTCCATCCATGACGGCAGAAAAACAGCTCCGGTCTATATGGAATGCGACGGGGAGCAGCCGTTTGTGGTGGGTGAGATGTATGTCGCATCAGGAAAAAGGTTCAAAGTCTCACACCTTAAACTGCGTGACGGTCCTCTGATGAGAAAGGAAGGGTGGAAAACCGTCGCCCACCGTATCAAGCGGATCTACGGTTACCGGTTATAGATTTTTTTTAATGCTGCAGTGAGTTGTTCTGCGTGAACAACCCCTTCGAAACGCTCCAGAAGGATTCCCTCGTCAAGAATCACTATTGTAGGCGTTACCTTCAACAGAAATTCCTTGATGTACTGAGGATTTTTTGTCGCATCTATCTCCTCAATAGTGATATTAAGAGATTTTCCTACTTCTGTATTGATCGGGGTCTGCTCCATGCATCCCATGCATCCCGGCTGGTAAAAACAGATCACACGCACTGCCATGAACATGAGTAGACAGCGATACGTAAAAAAGAGTTTGTGCAGTTTTTACTGTTTATTGATAGTAACAACCCGGACATCAATCACCGGAAAGCTGAAATCAACAACAATACCTTCGGGGGACTTGTTTGCCACTTCACCGATTCTTAAGAACGCACTTGCCGTAGTATTGTTTGTAGCAGCATCAGGATTATCAGAAACGCCCATAAAGAAGCTGTCACCGACAGTGATTTCACTCAGGTTGATCTTGTTGAGAGCGAGCCGTTCAGCTGACCAGTCATAGGTCATCGATGTGTTTGGCGAAATTGCAATCCGTTTTTGCTCATTGACCCTCATTCCGACAATCCCTGAACTTAACGCATTATATTCCGAGGAAAATAGCGCGAGCTGCTGAACTTTTCCCCCATTTGAAGGATACACCGGAATAGAGTAGATTGGTTTTTCCATTGTCTGATTAGCCGCTATGGTGATCTGCTTGGACCCAAAAATTCCACTGCCTTGTGCCACTGCCTGATCATAGATTGTTTTTTCCGTAGTTACAATGGGTTTTCCAGCCGCATCAATAAGAGTATAATCAATAACAACTGTATCTCCGGCTTTAACTGAGCTAAAAATGGTTAACCAGCCGGTACCCATACCGGAAAGTATCATCAGGCCGACAAAAAGCAGACAGACACACACAATAAGTATCTTGCTCACCAGTTTTGTCGATTCCTCTTTCTTTTTCTTGACTCCCATGCTTTTTAGTTCCTCCTTACTACATCATTGTCCAAGCGACATAAACTATTCCGCTCTTTTAACTCGACAGAAAAATTTATTAGAAATAAACACTACCATACGGTTACCCCATCTGCTGGAATGATGGGCAATCTGAAAAGAGAGGGATGCACATGGTGTGGAGAAGATATCCATACAACTCACTATGGAGCGAAATGGAGGATATGAGAGCTGAGCTGGACGCTCTGTTCCAGCTGGGAACTTTCCGGGGCAGATTCCTCCCGCCCGGGGGTGTTACTGACAGGATGCTGCCTGCTATACGAGGAGAATTTCGTGTTGATGTCAGGGAACATGATGATGAAATGATCGTGGTTGCAGATCTGCCCGGTGTGGAAAAGGACGATGTATCACTTCAGATTCTCAACCCGAGAACCCTTGAGATCTCCTGTGAACGTAAAGGTGGGACAGAGCAAAAATCTGAAGGATATTATATGCGGGAAAGGGTATATGGATCGATGCAAAGGCTTGTTGCCCTGCCCGCAGATGTGACGGATAAGGACGCAAAAGCCAGTTTTAAAAATGGTGTCCTCGAAGTCAGGCTTAACAAGACAAAAATATCCCCGAAATCGCGTATAGAGATAGAATAACTCTTTTTCCCTGCTGCTTTTTCCGATGACTTTTAGTATTCTTTTCGCTAAAAGCTGTAGTGATGGATAAAAAAAAAGTCAAGGACTATATGACCTATGATGTCGTCAGTGTTGATGTCCATGGCACAGTTAAAGACGTTATCGAAAAAATCCAAAAAACTCATCATGACGGATTTCCGGTTGTTGATGGCGATGAGGTTGTCGGTTACATTTCGGCCAGGGATCTTCTCTTTGTCCAGCTGACAACACCTGTGAACGATGTGGTATCCAAAAATCTGATCGTTGCTGACCCGGAGATGGATATTAATGATGCTGCACGCGTAATCTTCCGAAGCGGAATCCAGAAACTTCCTGTCGTTGATGAGAAAAACCACCTTCTGGGTATCATCTCCAATTCCGATGTAATTCGCTCCCAGATTGAGCATGTTTCACCAGAAAAGGTCTTCAATTTTATTACCACGTTAAAAAAGCTCTATGGAGTCGATCCTACCCTGGACCGTGGGACAGTACCGGTCAGAGATCTCCTGCCAACCCAGTCAAAAATCTATGAAGATGAACTCGAAGGTCGCATATACGAAATCAAAAAAGGACTTGCAGAACCGATCATTGTCGTGAAACGTCCCGGAAAGATAATTCTTGTAGACGGCCACCATCGTGCCATTGCTGCAAAACGTCTTGGAATAACAGCAATCGATGCATATGTTATCGAAATAAAGGAAGATATTGAACTGGGTATGGAGCGGACTGCACACGCAATGAACTTAAAATCATTGGATGATGTACAGGTACTCGATTATGCCCGTCACCCGCTTGTAGCGATAACTCATCGACTGGTCAAAAGAGTATAATGCATTTTCCGCGTAAAATTAAATGGGTTTAGTCATATTCTAGCAACTAATTTCTTGTTGTATTGAACGCCCCCGGCCCCCTTGCGCCAGCCCTGCCCCCTTTGGGGGCGGGGGCACCTGCGATTCGTCTGTTGTAGTGGTATACCTGATCCCCCTGGTAATACAACGCCATCGCAACCGGGGCGCCATAGTGGCGGGGCAAAGCCCCTTTGAGCGTCCCGCGTTTTTGGTCCTTTGAACAGGAACACTTTTTCGATTTTGAATTCTGGAAAACTATGCTGATTACATTTTTTCTCGTCATTTCCTGTACGAGGTAGTGGTTACAATGGCACTATACCCGAATAATTTTAGCGGAACTTTTTTACCGGGATCCTTCAGGTTTGAGATCCCCATACTTGCGGTATTGGCCTTATCGATCATCTCTTAAGAACCTTCATAGCGAAGGTCATACTTTTCATTCAATACATGCTCTTTTACAACCGTTCCATCCGGTACGACAACTTCAGGCCAGAGACGGGTCTTAGAATGAACGACTACCCGATCCCGCAGGACCACACGGGGTCCTATGACAGTATCATTTTCGATACTGCAATGTTCGCCGATGTGCGTGTCGTTGTCCATGATGCAACCCGAGATCGTGCTGTTCGTCCCCACAATTACCCGGTTGTAAAGAGACGAGGAAAAAACCTTCACATTATTCCTGAGAATACATTTTTCACCGATACTCGTGTAGGGCCCAATCAGCACATTATCACCGATAGTTGTTCCCGGGCCGATAGCAACAGGGCCAATGACCTTGGTGTTCTTACCCAGGGTAATTGAATCCCCCAGCTGGACCGGCCCCTGAATCTGTGCTCCGTGCATTGACAGGTTCCCGATGATGTCAGTAAACGCAATTTCCTGGAGCTTCCAGCGCTCAGCCTGGCGGAGGGAATGGGGACTTCCCACATCCGTCCAGTTACCCCGGGCAAGCCAGCCTTTCAGCACATACTCTTCCTCCATCATCCTGGGGAAAAGATCGCGGGCAAAATCATATTTTGTTGCAGGGGGTATATGGTCAAAAATTGCCGGGCTGCAGATATACATTCCGGTGCTTGCGAGATTGGAGAAGATCTCGCCGGGCGCCGGCTTTTCCTTAAAACGTTTAATTTCATAACCAACATCGATTTCAGCAATACCGTACTCACCGGGATCATCTATGGATATCAGGCCTATTGTTGTGGTTGCCTTCTCTTTCTGGTGAGCACGGTAAAATTCAAGAACATTTAAATCAGTAACATGGTCTCCGCCGACGACAAGAAAATCATGCCCGTCAAGATATCGCTGGGCGTTTTTCACGCTGCCGGCTGTTCCAAGCTTGGTTTTCTCATGAACGTACGTGATCTCAACACCGAATAAAGAACCATCACCGAGAGCTTCCTCAATTGAATTCCCCATATACCCTAATGTGAGCACAACTTCCCGAAATCCCATATTCGAGAGGTGTGAGACCAGGTGCTGGATTGAGGGGCGGTTGACAATGGGAATGCAGGGTTTTGGCCGTTCAAAGGTGAGCGGACGGAGACGCGTCCCCTCCCCCCCACACATTATGCACACCTTCATAGCACAAATTTGGTGCTGAACCGTTTTAAGTATAGTGCTGGACTAAAAGATTTTTCCTGTTCTCTAAAAAAGGTGGATAAAGTTTGTCGGGCCAGAATACTGTTGTCGTCCATGGATAGGGTAAAACAAAAAAATAAGAGTGTCCCTTCATTTGCCCGATAATTGAAAATCATTCACGGGTATTATATCAAACCAGGACAAAAGATTACACCAGGAGACGTATGCATGAATGAAGAAGAGTACCGGATCCTACCGGCGGTGAAAGGCAGGGTGCAGTGCCTGGCTGAAAAAAAAGAGCCGGTTGAGAACTGCGGGTTCTGTATTCATTGCCGGGAGTTTGGTATTGGAGGAACATTTGTGAAATCCCCGTCTCTTGCTTACTGCACGAAATGCCGGGTAACCGAACGGGTGGATATGACGAAAGTAACCTCAGTGAAATGCGCCGATCGCCAAGGCGGGGGATTCCACAGCATTACAAATATTATC
>DATMWO010000154.1:0-10625 GCA_035562475.1 Methanoregula sp. | reverse complement strand
AAAAACTTCGAAGTCATGGTGCCGATCTGCTCAAACTCCAGCTGATCGACCATATACTGCAGTGCGATAGTACCGACAAGCCCGCTCCCCGGAAACCCAATCAGCACCGAAGCACCATTCATGGGAAGCGGTTTTGAGATGACATTGATGTCTTTTTTCGGTTTTATCTCGATAAGGTCATTATGAATCATATCAAGACGTGAATGCATCTCAGTATAAAACTCAGGGGCGTGTTCCGTCATTAGATTAACATACACGCACTACCTAAAAAATAGTATGCAGGAGTATCCAATCAAACGCGGGTTGACAAAAGATCTCGAAACCCGGATCGTTGCTGAACTCAGGACCTGTTTCGGTGAAGAGCCGGAGAAGAATGCCACCGGGTACCGGATTAAGTCAGGTGCTCTCAAACGACTTGACGTATCGATCGGGTCTGATGGCAAATCGGTGATTATTGACACTGAATCTGACCTGAGCGCAAGTGATGACGTGATTATCGATACCAATAAAAGGTTCCGGAAATATCTGGATGCGGTCACCGGTTTCTCCACCAAGGAGCGTGTGAAACGGGCAAAGAGTCCGGTAGAAAGCTAGTATTCCGTGGTAACCTCTGTACTGTGCGGGAAGGATATACTGGAAGAGACTCCCTGTCTTATTCCGCACGAAACGGGGCACCTTCATTTCTGGTCCATATTTCCTGTCCAGTTATTGTCTATAGAGCGAATTTTGTTGTCAATTGCTGAAATGACACGGTTTCCCTCTGTTCTCATGGTTGCGAGGGTTCCCGCCAGACCCCCCCAATGTTCCTTTCCATTCCACGAACGGGCCAAAACCTGGCTGCCCCCTGCAAAAACCATTGAACCATCTAGGGAAAACATCAAACCGGAAAATGAACGGTTTCCATCAGGGCGTTCTATCCTGGTGTTGACAAGACCTGCAACCGTGAAACAACCGATTATGCTTATTTGAAAAAGAAATCCATCCGGAATTTTCCGCTCAATGTATTTTTCTCAAACAGAGTGTCATTTTACAGTATACCCTGTTTGTGGATAAGGGATGCAATGGCCATCAGGTTATCCGGCTGAGATGATCTGATTGTTTAAGCCGAAAGGCGACTGTGCCATGCACCAGCGCGTTGCATTTATTGATAATCAATTCTGTTCCAGTCTAAAAGAAAAGGAGAATATCAATAATGCCCACATTTATGTGCAAAGATATCGGAATCGATTGTCCGTTTGAAGCGCATGGAACGACAAATCACGAACTTATGAGAAAATTTATCAATCATGCGGAACCCGCCCATAAAATGCATGTCCTGTCAGCTGATGTTATTTTCAAAGTTCAGAATGCGATTAAGAAATAATTTTTTAGGCTATCCCCTCAGGCTTAGTCCTGATAATGAAGTATCCCCCAGAAGTAAAATATGCTAAAAAAATTATGATACTCTTTTAAAAGTCGAGTATCATTCAATAATAATGGACGGTTTGAACGGTAGAGCTGTTGCAGCTTTGGCGTGCTCACTTGATTCTGCTTCTGTGATGTGAACTGGTACTCCAAACTCTTCTTCCAGGAATGTCTTTGCTGCTTCAAAGACTGCCATTTCATTGATTGGCTCTCTTGTGAGGGGTTCAACAATGTGCGGGGGCAACCGGTGGATAAGTGTCGTACACTGCTTGGCCGCGTCAGTTGCTTCTTTCCCCCGCCTGCGCATCTCGTCATCCTTCATGATCTCCTTAATCACCGTGTTACGGTCGTTTGATTTGGCAATTATAAGGAAAATCTCATGTTTCCATGCAGGGGCAATTGATATTGTGATCGATTTCGGTGTTATCTGAATAAGTTTCCTGATCGACTCGATATCCTCAACGGTCCGTGAGATGAGTTCTTCAGCCAGTTCGATCCGTGTATTTACCAGTTTTTCATTCGCAACCGGCCATGGAGCAAACGATACAAGTCCTTCCCCGGCGAGATCCTTCCAGAGATGTTCAGCGGTGAATGGGATGAATGGGGCAAGGAGCCGGATCCATACCGAACAGAGTGTGTGTAGCTCCCTGCTTCCATCACTGTTTTTGGCGAGCCGGCGGCGGTACCATTTAAGGTCAGTTTCAATCCCGAAATATGCTTCCTGCAAAGCCTGGCGGGTCTGGAAGTTGGTGAGTGCTTCGGTGGTACGGTCGATGTGCGATTGCAACCGGCTTATCAGCCATCGATCGATATCATGCGGTTCACCATCTGCGTCTTTGGATTCAAGCACTGTGTTGAAGAACCGCTCGATCTGCTTTTTTGTCGATATGACCAGTTCATTTCTCCAGTCAAAATCCTGCCAGGGTTCAGCACTACCCATCAGGAACATGCGGACGGTGTCGGCACCAAAATCACATACCGCATCTTCGAGCAGGAAGACATTACCTTTTGAAGACGACATCTTTGCACCATTGAGGAGCCCCATACCGAAAACGACCATTCCCAGCGGAAGTTTGTCTTTGGGGAATATCGTGACATGGTGGAAGAGCTGAAAAGTGAGGTGGTTGGAAATCAAATCTTTTGCCGAGAACCGGTAGTTGTAGGGGTACCAGTACAGGAACTCCTTTCTCATCGCTTCAAGTTTCTTTCTTTCTGGTAGTTCCGGTGATTCCTTCCCGAGGTATATGAAGTCAAAGACTTCCGGCGTGAGAAGTCTTGGCTCGATCTCCCGGATTTTATGAGCGATGGTGTAGTACGCCATGTAGATGGTAGAATCCGAAAGAGGTTCTATGAGTTGTGTTGTATCCCACGGGAACCTTGTGCCAAGACCAACACGCCTGGTGCATGCCCAGTCCTTCAGCCAGTCAACGGTGCGGTCAAACTCAAGCCTGACTTCCGGTGGTACCAGAGCCATGTCCCCAAGGTGGTCGCTGACCTGCGTTTTCCATGCTGGATCACTGTATTTCAAGAACCACTGGTCATGCAGGATCTTGACTTTAACTTTATTGCCGCAGCGACACACGACCGGCCTTGTGTCGAACTCGTACATAATTTTCGAACCGTACTTCTCGATCATGAGTGCAGCTATTTCATCACGTGCTACTCGTACGGGTTTTCCCCCATATTTGTCGAAAAGCGTACCTTTGGAGAATTCAGCAGAATAAATCTCCTGCGTGAGTGCATCCATACGGCTGTCCATCTGGTGGGTGATGCCACCTTTCTCAACAGCGTCCTGGGCGGGGATTTCACCATATCCATCGACTTTTATTAAAGGCACAGGTTTGATTTGGGTATATTTTCCATTGTGCTGGAGATCCCGGAGTGCGATGTAGTCAAACGGTGCATGAGCGGGGACACTCATAACAAGCCCACTTGCCATATCAGGATCAACAAAGTCGGCCGGTAGAATTGGCACCTTGCCACAGAGCGGGTGGCTGACAGTCTTGTCGATCAGATCCCTGCCGGGAATCTCTTCTTGTATCTCTACGGCATGATCCTGCAACGCGAGTTTCTCTGCTGCTTCCTGAGAGATAATCCATGCACTTCCATCCACCAGTGCCCTGACATAGGTGACGTTCGGATTTGCCCAGAGGTTGGTGACACCATAAATCGTTTCAGGCCGGAGTGTTGCTGTTGGGATTACTGCATCGCCAAGGTGGAACATAACGAGGGTAAATTTGATTACCTCCGCTTTATCCCCCTCAAGAAGGTCATGATCTCCAACGGGATTGTCATCAACGGTGCAGTAGCGGACCGGGTGAGCTCCTTTGATGACATGTCCTGCTTCGAAGAGGTGCTTCCACTGCCACTCAATAAATTTGCTGTAAGTCGGATCGACCGTGGTAAACCTTCGGCGCCAGTCAATAGATATACCACAGGCAGTCATCACCCTCTGGTATTCACTTGCGAAGTGGCGGACGATGGTCAGTGGATCGGTAAATTCATCGAGGACATTTTGCGGGACTTTATAGAGATCGCGGTAGAGGTGAATAGTCTTGGGATCCTTCTTTGCTATTCGTTTGGAAATGCCGATAACCGGGGCTCCCGTAACGTGAAACGCCATTGGGTAGAGAACCTGTTTGCCCCGCATCCGCCAGAACCGTGCGATTACATCAGGGACAATATACGTCCTGCCATGCCCGACATGCATAGCCCCGCTTGGATACGGGTAGGCAACAGTCACGTAACATTTCTCAAGGTCCGACGGATTGGACTCAAATGCGTGCGTCCACTTTTCCTGTGCTTCTTCTTCAAATTTGCCCAGATCAAATGCGTTCAAACCAATTCACCTTCGTTTTTGAGAAAAAAAGAAATTTTTCAATTAAACCGGCCTGAGTTTAATAACCTCACTGTTCTGGTAACGCCGGATCATCTCTTGCGCGATGCTCGAGTTCTTCGCGAGGTGAATTTCTCCCGTATCGTTTACCGTGGCAGTGAAAAGATATTCCTTACCCGCAAACACATCCACAATTTTACCGCTCTGTTCCGGGGCAACGATGGTGAGCTGTTTTTTATCGGTCTGGATCTTAATACCTCCACCCAGATTGAACTCAGCATCGCTTTTCTGAGGTTGCATCTGCTGCCGGTCAAATTCAGAACGGGGTTTGATGTCAATCCCGATACCGATTTTGTTTACGATGGCGGACACATTCTTGCCGCCCTTGCCAATTGCTGCCGGCACATCCTTGTCATCAATATAGACAATTGCTTTTGTATCGCTAATCATCTGGACGTCAACAAAGCCTTCAGTGTAACGCCCGATTTCACGCTGGATTTCTTTCTCCATGAGTTTCCAATTGGGACGCTCATCGTTCTCTTTCCTGGGAGTAACATCCGGCAAGGGAACCGGTGAACGGAGATTAACAACTGAAGCAACAGGAACTCCAACATTGTGAACCGGTATTACCTGCGAGGCTTTTTTCGATGCATTTATCACAGCGGTTATCGGCATCACAATAGTCTCGCCATCATAACGGAAGACATCGATTACCAGTTCACCCGTTTCGTGATCGGTTACGATTGTTACCGGGCGGATGTGCATTTCATTTTCCATTCCCTCGGGGACCTTGATGGTGAAACCTAAATCGTAAATGTTTGTTATCACGCCTTGCTTGACAAAAATTATGGTGTTTACGATCTGTGAGAGGACGGAAAAATCCACACGATCGGAAAATCGCTGGACTGCATCCTGTACACCGTTTGCATGGATGACACCAACCATGCCAAGACCGGCAAGCCGCATATCGGCAAAGACATTGAAATCCTCGTTCTTTCGGAGCTCGTCAAAGATAACAAAATCCGGCCGGACCAGTAACAGAACATCTGCGGTGTTGGACATGCTGCCGTCCAGCATGGTGTATTGGGTAATCTGATCAGGTACCTGGAGTTCCCGGGGTGCCTCCATGGTCTTGACGACAAAACCCCCCTCAGAAAGGTACGTTGCCACACTCTGTGCTAATGTGGTCTTTCCCGAACCAGGAGATCCGACGATAATTAATCCTCTCTTCTCGCTGGTGATTCTTTTTGTTATGAGGTCTGCCTTCGCATAATCTTTCAGTGTTACGTCAACGATCGGACGAACAGCGGTGATTTCCATACCATCTGAGAATGGTCGACGCGCGATAGCGATTCGCATGGAACCAATCTGGACAACGGTGATCCCCCGCTTCTCGACTTCAATGAACCCGTCAGGATCACGTTTCGCTCGTTCGAGGATCTCCTGTGCAAGGGCACGGAGCTCGTACTCGCTGGTTGGCTGCTCGCGGATTTTCACGAGTTTCATATCGTTAATAGTGCCCTTTTTAGCTGACGGGCAGACTCTTTCCTTCAGATATACTGCGATCGTGCGTTCATCGAAGAACTGGTCAATACCAAGGGGGACGAAGTCGCTCACCTGAGCTTTTAAGTAAATTACATCCAGTCCTTTTGCCCGTGCCACTTCAGCCTGAACAAAATCACTGGTGATGAACCGTGCGGAATTCTCAATTGCGATGTTGCGTATCATCGCATCGATCTCACCACCGCTTGCGAGCTTAACCTGCTCGAGCGATGGGCGGATTCCGGAGAATTTGAGTTCTATCGTTTTTTCTTCTGCCATCTTGCAGAGCTGCTGCAATTCATTCAGGCCGGAAAATCCTATCTCACGCCCGTTGTTTGCCTGAGCTTCGAGTTCTGCAATGACTGCTTCGGGAACGATTATTGTAGCGCCTTTGTATTCACCGGCTTTTATCATCGAGGTTATTCGTCCGTCGATAAGGACACTCGTATCTGGTACTAGTATCATAAAATATTATTCCTCCGCTATGGTATGCTCTTGTATACTATTCGAATCAACGATGGTCGATCGTTGATGGGTACTTATTGGCATGTTTGTGTTAATAAGGGGTTCGAAGGGATGTGGGGAGGGGATGTAAACAGGTAAAAGCGCATCGTATCAGGTACTATGAATTTTGACATCAGAGGTCTTTAATCACCTCCCGCTGGTGCCGTCTCTTGCCTGTATTTTTCTCCCGCAATTCGGGCATTGAAATACTGCATTGCCATGACCATCTGTCCATACACGTCTCATTTCTATAAAATCATGATTATTATCGCACACAGGAGTTTGAAATTCCGCCATATTTTTTCATCCTCTCGATAAATTTTGAAATTCAATTTACATGAATTTTCCGTTTTATCCCCTCGGGTATTCCCTCTTCTCTGCCAAAATCCGGCTTCCCATTACTCCAAAAGATTACTTTTGCGATTTCCCGTAAGTGTTTCTCCTGTTCCTAAAAAAAAATCGTACAAACTCCTTTATCCCAATATCTCCAAGGTGTCTTTACCAGTGAACGGAATTTCCCGATGAACGTCTCTATCGATCGCGGAGCATGTGTCAGCTGTGGGGCATGCTGGAATATCTGCCCGGAACTGTTTAACCAGAATCCCTGTGATTCATACTCGGAAGTTATCGATAACTACCGGTTCAATGGCGATCGTTCAGAAGGGATAGTGCCGGAGAATCTCGGTTGTTGTGCACAGGAAGCCGCGGATCTCTGCCCGGTACAAATCATTCGTGTCTGTTAAAGGCATCTTCTCGTTTACGCTTCCTGTACCAAAGTCAGAAAATAAAAACAAGAAATATGGAGATATTTTCCTGAAGTGAGTACGGAATTCTCTTATAAAAAGAATCAGTTTCCCTTTTTTCCGTACACTTTTTCCGGGTCAAACCCTTTTATTCCAACTACTGTGCCGTCAAGTGTCCGGTAGAAGCAGGAGACATATCCCGTGTGGCAGGCAGAACCCTGTTGCTCAACGAGGTATATAAGACAATCCTCATCGCAATCGGTAAGGATAGTAACTACCTTCTGGAAGTGACCGCTCTCTTCACCTTTTTTCCAGAGTTTTTTCCTGCTCCTGCTGTAGTAATGGGCATATCCAGTTGCCTTTGTGAGACGGATGGCTTCATCATTTGCATAAGCCATCATCAGCACTTCACGATTTTTAGCATCCTGTACTATGACCGGAATCAGGCCGTCCACAAATTTCAGGTTAAGCATGTTATATCGCTCCTGCGATTATTTCCATGAATGCGAAGAGAAGATCACCAAAGATGATTGCTATTATCAAACCGGCTGTAATAGGGATGATGAATGGTACAGCATATGAAATCCATACGGTTCCTGCTTTCCTGTAGAGCGACAGTTCTTTTTGGAAGTCTTCGGGATGCTCCCGAAGGTCCTTTGTATATATCCTGCCCTCCCCGCTATACATGCGCTTAATGGAATCCCAGAAGCCGACGAATTTCCTGCTGACGATTCCTTTTCTCTCTTCAAAATCCTCCATGACAAAACCCCATTCATTCTGAATCTTTTCGCCATGTACCGGGAAACCAAAGAACATGTACATCAATGGTGCCCGGTTTTTTCGGATAATATTCATTACGAAGATTCCGATCGGTGCTGCCAGGTTCAGGAGCAGGGCATTGATAAGAACCGAAAAGGACAGGAATCCAAGCGGCGGGTTACCCAGAAGTGGTGTGAACGGGAACGTTGGCAGGCAAAATGAGATGAAAATCAGCGCCCACGCATCGGCACCGCCAAATAAGTGCATTCGTGCAAAAATGTAGAAAACCCCGGAAAAGACTGTCATAAGCAGAATTACGAAAGATTGAGTTCCCCAGCCAAATGGACTGATGAGCATGATTATTGCAGTAATCGCAAAGATCATCACAATCAGTACAAAATACCAGCGATAGAAAGACTCAGAAATATTCGGATCCTTTTTCCGGTTTTTTTTGCGGGTATTTTCATCAGGTATACCTTTGTGTTCCCCGTAAGAAATATAGGAAAAAATACCGGCAAACATCGCATACCACGGGATAAGCTGGATATTGACAGATGGTGCAAGGACAAACCATGACAGAACCGGGAGGATCAGGACAAGGGCAAGATAATAAAAAATTGAGTTCTTTTTGTAATAAAACGTAAGACCCGGGGAGTCCGTCCTGCCCCGGTTATCAAGGTAATCCACAAAGAGAAAACTTGCGACAAGGGAGAGATAGCCGAGAATCAGGCTGAGGTTTGCCGTTGTCTGCCACAGGAGGTAGCCGGTACAGATAATGCCCACTCCGAGCATCGGCAACCAGTAAATAAACGGAACCCGACGGTCCTTTAAATCGAGGTATGATGCATAAATCAGGGTGGCAAGTACCGCCACGGCTGAAATAACCATTGGGTAGAGTATCTCCATAAATCCAAAATACCATTTTTTTTATGAACACTTATGCATGGCGATAGTGTGCGAAAAAGAAAATATAGTTCCGCAAATGTAAAATACACATGTTGCAAATAACTCAACCATATATCTAGGGAAAAAGTTCGTGTAATTTTCTTGGCATATAGTACTCCCATTGAGATGAGTTTTGATGAAAATACAGGATCTGATAAAAAATATCCACAAGGGCTCAAAGCATCTGGGGACTTTTACCCTTCATGAACTCTTCCAGTTTGCCTCATCCCGGGGTTTCAACGGGATTGCGGTAGCAAAAGAGAACGGAAGGGAATATTATCTTGCTTTTCTTGCTGGTGAGGCCGAAGGCGCTATCTATATCGATGACAAGGGAACAGAATACAGTGATAAGGCAGCGAAGATGATCTCCGGCCACGAACAATTCGAGTTCTATGAAATAACACCGGATATTGTTGAGACTATTGTCATGCGGTGCCGGATTTTTGAAAAGACGCACTTGAAAAAGAGCATCCCCAGTGTGATTCATGATCTGCTGGATAATATCGTAAAGGGCTCAAAATACATCGGAATATTTACCCTTCATGAACTGTTCGATGTAACCTCATCACGAAGATCCAACGGGATAGCTGTGGCAAAAGTAAACGAAAGGGAAAATTATCTTGCATTTATCGATGGTGAGGCGGAAGGTGCTATCTACATCGATGATAAGGGTTCCCTGTACAGTGATAAAGCGGTGATGATGATATCAGGAAACGAAAAATTCGAGTTCTATGATGTTAAGCCTGATATTGTTGATGCTGTAGTCATGGGATCACGTATTTTTGAAAAGATGCACCTGAAAAAGAGCCTTCCGTCTTTGATACCGGAAATCGGTAAAAAAAGTGAAGGAATGGGTGTTCTCACCCTTACCATACAAAGGGACGCCATTCCTCAAAATGGTCTCAGTGTATCAATCCGAAGTGAGGGCAGAATTTTTGGCAATGATATAACCACAGACGAAGGAACTGTCAGTTTTAAATTGGCACATGGGAAATACAGTTGCATTGTCATGGATCGCTCCCAGAATATTACCACATTTTATATTTCGTTTGATGTATCACACTCAAAAATTCTGCTGGATCTTAATGCAAAAAATCTCCTGGAAATTTAAATCACCATTCAATCCTTTCTTCCTTTTGGATTGGCCATTAATGATAGAGTTTCTCAGGGTAAAGTGTTATTTTTTGTCCCTAAATTTTTCATAAAATTTTCTGAAAATAATACTCCAATCGATAGTTATCACGCTCCTGGGGGCTTTTTTAAAAAGCCTCCACCCCCGCCACTTTGGCGACCCCCTATTGCGATAGACCCGAATGCAGGAGTCATCACCACGAAAAAGAATGCCTGAAAATCATAGTCACTTTTTTCATTCCGGTTTTCGTCTCATAATTTTTTTAAAAAATGTCGTCGTAAGAATAAAAAATTCAGGGACTGGATTGGTACATTACCCTTGTTTTATTTAAATGATTTTCTCCTCTTTTCCCTGTTCCTGAAAACTTGAAACGTCTCCGCTCCATTCACAACGGGCCGGTAAGCGTTGGCAGGAACCATCCAACAATGGAGGTGATAATCCAAATGAAGATAGCGATGACCAGGGATTTATCCAACCGATTTTATACAGTACCTGCAGTGCCAGCAACCATGCAATTCCCGCCACAAATGCAGCTATCAGCCCCTGGCCCAGTACAGAGTATATGGCCGTATAGATTATCGTGCCAATAAGGGCAGCGAGAATTGCCGTGGAAATACTTTCTTTTTCACCAAAAAACCTTACAACGTCATCGCAACCGGGGCACTATAGTGTCGGTGTGAAACCCCGGGAGTGTCCCGCGTTTTTGGTTCTTTGAACAGGAACAAGTTTTCGATTTTGAATTTCGGAACACTATGCTGAT
>DATMWO010000153.1:0-2501 GCA_035562475.1 Methanoregula sp. | reverse complement strand
CAGTTTATTGCGGAGAACCCTGATTACTTTTTTACACGCTCACCGGAACACTGCCGCGTCAATCCCGATAATCTGCTTATCCTGCTGCATCACCTGAAGAGTGCGGCCTTTGAGCTGCCTTTCGAAAAAGGAGAACGATTCGGAACAGAGAACCTTGAAGAACTCCTCAATTATCTGGAAGAAAAAGGGGTCCTTCACAAGGTCGATGACAGATGGCACTGGACGGCGGAAAGCTATCCTGCCGATGAGGTAAGCCTGCGCAGCATTAATCCCGAGAATGTTGTCGTCGTGGATACCACAGAGACAGGCTCGCACAATGTCATCGCCGAGGTGGATTGGGACAGCGCCTTTTCCACGGTTCACGATGACGCCATTTACATGGTTGAATCCCAGCAGTACTACGTGGACAAACTCGATCTCGAGCGCAAGACTGCATACGTGCACAAGGTCGACGTGGATTATTTTACCGACGCCATGACCTACACCAACGTTCGAGTCATTGACAGCTTCGCGAATAAACACCGACAAAAAATAATCATCGAGCATGGCGAAGTGCAGGTTGTGCGCAAGGTCGTTGGGTATAAAAAGATAAAATTTTACTCCTCCGAGAACCTTGGGTATGGCGATGTGATTCTGCCTGAGAAAGATATGCACACGACGAGCTACTGGTTTACTATCCCCAGAGATCTTCTCAACAGGCTGCCTTTCACGCAGTCGGAAATTATCGATGGCCTTTCCGGCCTCTCCTATAGCCTGCATCATCTTTCATCGATGCTGCTCATGGCCGATGTGCATGATATAGACAGGTGTATCGGCGACAAGAGCGGTGAGTGGTTTGTCCGTCATGGTGCCAATGCGCGCTTCATCACTTCGACTTCACACAGCGCAAACAGTACCGGTGGAGTTATGGTGGATGCATTTGACCCGACTGTTTTTATCTTTGATGCCTATCCCGGAGGAATCGGTTTTTCTGATCTTTTATATGCGGAGCATGATCGCCTAATAGCTTCTGCACTGAGCTTGATTCGCAGCTGTCCGTGCAGCCATGGCTGCCCGACTTGTGTGGGACCTACTCTTGAAGTCGGTCCGGTGGCAAAAGAATCTGTTTTGGCTATTCTTGATTTGATAACTGGTACGCCATGAACACCATCAAACGACTGCAACGCCTGACCGGTGAAAATTCATTCAAACAAAATAAATCATCACGAGCGGATGAGATCAGCGAACTGCGCCGGCGCATAGAAGCCATTACCTCACGTCGGCCCACTGCTTCTTATAAGCCCGTCTTCACTCGACATGAGGATGCCATATCCCTCAAAGATATGAAGATAGGTGAAGAGATGCAGAACGCCCACGGTAAATTTTTCATCTCAAATGGATATTTCCCCGGTTCCGCAAAGCACGGTTCGCGGCGTATCGGTGAAATTTCCACCCTTGATATGAATGCCGTCGCGTTACTGGCAAATAATCCGGATATGGCTTTCTTACATTGCAAAGACGCTCTGTATCTCGATACGGAGACCACGGGATTGTCTGGAGGCACGGGCACCTTCGCCTTTCTTATCGGCCTTGGCTGGTTTGATAATGACACATTCTGCACAACGCAGATATTCTCTCGCGATTTTTCCGAAGAACGCGCCTCTCTGCGTTTTCTGCTCGATCTTGCAGGAGAGAAGCGTTTTATCGTGAGCTACAACGGCAAGGCATTCGATGTCGGTCTCCTATCCGCCCGTTTTATCCTCAACCGTCTCCCGGATAGGCTTGCGACAATGCCCCATCTTGATTTGCTGCATCCGGCACGTCGCCTTCTCGGACATCGTCTCGAGAATAATCGTCTGATCACCATTGAAAAGGAGATTCTCGGCGTTCTCCGTCAGGGTGATATCCCGGGAAACGAAATACCTCAACGCTACTTCGATTGGTTGAGAAAGCGTGACGCACGCTTTTTAACTGAAGTCTTTGAACACAACCGCCTTGATATCATATCCATGGCAACGCTTTCGGTGCACCTTTCAGATATGCTGAATCATGGGCGGGATATATCAGCGTACGAACATGAAGATCTCTTAGCCGCGGCAAAGCTTTTGCTGGCTCGCAGAGATGCAGCGGGAGCGAAAAACATTCTTGAGTGTATAAAAGAGGCAGAATGCCTTCATGTTGCTCTTGAGGCCAGAAGAACACTATCCCTGATTTGCAAACGTTCGGGCTTCTGGAATGATGCCCTCCGATTATGGGATTTGATGCTTCGTGACGATCCCGGCAACTTTTTCGCGACTGTAGAGATGGCAAAGTTTTTCGAGCACAAAAAACACGATGTGCCAAAGGCTATTGAGATCGTCAATGAAGCGCTCAATCATCCGTCCTGCAAAACAATTTCTGAAAGAAACGCCCTTGAACAACGTATAACTCGTCTTAAAAGTCGTGCAGTGAGCAAGGAAAGTCCGTGAAGTAATAAGCGCCTGATATTCTGCTATATTTAACGTTTTCTATTGACAATTACA
>DATMWO010000152.1:0-4709 GCA_035562475.1 Methanoregula sp. | reverse complement strand
GAACGAACCGGTGGGAAGGGAGGAGGTTTCTTTTGGTTTTGGAGCAACAGGAGTTTTTTCAGTAATCTTACCTAAGGGCTGGGCGGTTTCAATCTTCTTTTTTGTAGGACGGGTAGTCGCAGCGCCACTTTGTGATGGAGTCAGGACTTCGCTTTTTATTCCAGGCTTACCATCAGACAAAGGTATGTCGGCAGGAGTTAACGCACCAGTTGGTTCAGGTATAAGACTTTTAAGTTTCTTTGCCCATTCGCTGCATTCCCTTTTCCTTTCTCCACCTGCCTGACGTACAAAGGTGAGAACCGTCTGGTGCTTTTCACCGGAATCGGTAATAATGGAAAGAATTAAAAAGTGGTCCCGTATGGCATTTTCCCCGGCTTCAACATTCCTGATAGTCGAGAGCGCGATATCCTGAGAAGGGATGACATTCTTCTTGCTGTCGGAAAGAATAATCCGCTTGTCGGTAAGTATGGCATCAAACGAGATGGATTTGAATTTAATGTTCCGCGTTTCGAGGATTATGGACTCATCGCGGTCCAGTTCAGGATAACCCACAGTACAACACCCTTTCCAAATGTTAGGTTATCAACAGCAAAATAAGTATTTATTCCGGAATCAGTTCAAGATATAGCTTAAAAGAAAATCAGAGATATTCCCGGTCGTTCATGTAAGACCGGAGTACAGGAGGAATTTCCACAGAACCGTCCTCGTTCTGAAAGTTTTCAAGGATAGCACGTATTACCCGTGACGTGGCAATTGCTGTTGAATTGAGAGTATGAACATAGCGTTTGGATTCGAAATCATTCCTGTCCCTCACCCTGATATTGAGCCGGACTGCCTGGTAGGCGGTACAGTTCGAGCATGACACAACTTCCTTATATGCGTTCTCGCGGGGCATCCATGCTTCAACGTCATATTTTTTCGCTGCAACCGTTCCAATATCTCCTGTACAAATTGACACGACACGGTACGGAATCCGGAGCTTCTGAAAAACCTCTTCAGCATTTGCGAGCAATTCCTCATGGATCTGCCACGAATCATCAGGTCTGCAGAACACGAACTGCTCGACTTTGGTGAACTGGTGGACGCGGAACAGACCTTTGGTGTCAAGCCCATGTGCGCCGATCTCCCTCCGGAAACAGGGTGAAATACCCGCAAGACGGAGAGGGAGATCCTTCTCTTCAAAGATCTCGTCCTGATGCATGGCACCAATCGGGTGCTCGCTTGTTGCTATCAGGTACATTTCATCACCGTCAATTTTATACATGACTTTTTCAAAATCATCCAGATCGGTAACGCCTTCATATGATGACCGGTTGATCATATACGGGGGGATTACCGGCGTGTAACCCCTGTTTGCCAGGAGATCAATAGAAAATCGCTGGAGCGCTAAATCCAGTAAAACAAGGCTGCCTTTCAGGAAATAAAATCCCGCACCGGAAATTTTTGTCGCCCGCTCAAAATCCGCCCACCCCTGTTCAGCAGCCAGTTGTCCATGATTCTTCAGCTCAAAATTGAATTCCCGTTGCGTGCCAACACATCTTATTTCCACATTCTCAGTGTCGTCTTTCCCAACCGGAACGCTTTCGTGAAGGATATTGGGCAGGCGCATCAGATAGAAGTGAATCGCCTTTGTGATCTCTTCTTGTTCCACATCCCGATCCCTGATTTTCTGGGGAAGATTTGCGGCTTCAGCTAACAGAACATTTGCATCCTGTCCGGATTTTCGTGCTGCGTTAATCTCCCGGGCTATCGTATTGCGGCGCTGGCGCAGTACATCGGTCTCCATTTTGAGTTCGCGTGACCGAATATCTTTTATGAGCAGGTCATCTACCCAAGCGAGCTTTTCTGTATCATTGCGTTTTTTAAGATCTGCCCTGATCACATCGGGGCTGGATCGAACAAACCTGAGGTCTAACATTAATTTTACCTTCTCGTGAACGTGTATCTGTTTACTATACAATGAACCGGCATCATACTTTATCACTTTTGCATGTATCATGCACAAAAGTGATGTGTCCTGCATACCAGAGGGTATCCTTGAGAGTGGCAGATAAAAAAAATCCTCAGTTAATTGAACCCAATCATTAAATCATCGCAAAGAAATGGAAATGTACTATGCAGTCCGGAATGGTCCTGTTGTTTGTATATGATATTGACAGAGGTAACCTGTCGGGCATGTCGGATTACCGACATAGTATGATATCTTCCAAAACTCCACGGTGCAACCTTTCTGCATTGATCTCCAGTCCGGTCGGCGTGAAAAAGGCATGGAAACGGTTCATTAACGATCTCGGCTTTCCATCAAGGTTTCTCTATCGCGATGAATTTTTTCAGCTGTGTGGAACGCAGAAACTTTCTGTCCCCGCTATATATGTCCAGTCAGGGAAGTCCTTTCACGAGCTTATCAACGCCGATGAAATTAACCGCATTGATTCAACAGATGTTCTTATCGGGCTTGTAACCCAGAGACTAAAACAATTTCTTACCTGATTCTCATTTTTAATTACCGATTTAGTATTGGAAAATGAAGTAAAAAAATTCATGCTGATGGGAGAATGGTATTATGCCGGATGCAGGAGCCTGGGAAGAAGATTATATCCGCAGGGGAATGCTCTGGGGCGGTGTAACTCACGATCTGCCAGAGATCCCTGTACGGTCTCGAGTGCTTGAACTTGGGTGCGGTAATGGAAAAACACTCACCGCAATGATTCAGCGGAGGTGGGATGTTACCGCAATAGATTTTGCCACACGAGCGGTCACGTTGAGTAAGAGGCTAGTTAGGGGTGCCTCTCACGGAGATGTGATGGTTGCAGATGCCCGTTGTCTCCCTTTTAAGAATAACTCGTTTGATGCAGTTTTTGCACTGCATGTTATAGGTCATAATCATAAAGTTGACAGAGTACGGATCATATCTGAACTACCGCATATCCTTAAACCCGGGGGAACCCTCTTCTTTTCTGATTTTTCTATCAATGATTTCAGGTTTGGTAAAGGGAATGAAACCGAACCAGCGACTTTCTGGCGTAGCCCGGGTATAATCACTCATTACTTTACCCAGGAGGAGGTTACCGATCTTTTTTCAAAATTCACTTTAGTGTCAATTTGTATACATCAATGGCCAATGCGGATTTTGGGTAATACCCTTGTACGATCAGAAATACAAGCAATCTTTACCAGATATGGATGAAGGGGTTTTATCCTGCAGGAAATGCAGCAAATCTTCCCCGCAACTCTTACATCCGTTATTTTCCTGCCAAGTCTCTTTAAGTTTATCAGAAATGGTGCTTTTTCCAATGTACGCCATAAAAGCGTAAAGGAGGGTAAGGAAAAACGGAAAGAAATTATTTTTTCCTGATAATTTTTAATCCTTCGTTATCAACCCTGGTGACAATCGCGATAGTAAGACCCAGGGGTTTAAGGATTTTTTCCAGTGCTTTTTGGTCAAGTCTTGTAACAACAGCAATGGATGGCCCAACTGAACTCATACCCACAAATTCCAGTTTTGCGTCGCGGAGCTTACTCATATAATGATAGATCTCAAAGCTATGGTGTTCAACTTCAGCTCTTTTTGAGCCCCGGAATTCGATCTCCCAGATTACATCTCCCGCTTTTTTTAGGTCATCCTGTTCAAGCGCCGGGACGAGATCCATCAGAAAGAGATATGCTTTGAGTTCACGGTCCCGGTAATCGAGTGTCCGCGCCTTGTTCATGAGGAGGTCAAATTCCTGCGTACCGGCAGAGGAAATATCCGTGGGGGGTATGATAATATACACATTTTTTCCTTCGGCGAACGAATGATGGTAGACGAGAGTGAGTTCATCACCAAGTATTGCCATACCCCCATGTGTGCTTACCGCGGGACCAACACCTGTTTCAAAACCAAATGCGATGTTTCCATCTGCAGTCTCCTCAACATAATTATGCCCTATCAGTTTTCTTAACTGATCGTTTGTCAGAGGCTGGCCGAGAACTTCATTCATAGCCGTAGCGACCGCGATCATGACCGTACTGGTAGAACCAAGCCCCACATGTTTGTGCTGATGGTCAGTCGCCTTGATCCTAAACCCGCCGGTATATCCGACGGTTTTTTTGAAGACTGCGACAAAATTTTCAATTATGGATGAGCGACTGTAATCGATTTCAACACCTTTTTTTGTACATTCTACTTCTGCCGTGCAATAGCACTGTATGGCAAATCCGATTCCCCCTCCTCCAGGATGATCTGGTGCAAAACGGTTCATATCCAGCACCGTCAGATGTATTCGCGCCGGGGCTTTTACGCTAATCTTTCCTTTCACGGTTTTTAACCTGAATTCATTCTTTTCATACCCAAGGGTCTTGAGATTCTTTCCCGGGGGAAATGAATTGAATTCGTACTCGACAAGATCGAGGTCACCGCCGCGGATTTTCATGGTTGGCATATGTAACAATTCATGTGAAGAAAGATAAAAGAATATGCCAAAAATTTTTACCGGAACCCACACGAGATCAGGTCAACATAGAATAATCCTGATTAAGAAGAAAAATCAAGAATCTCTGCAGCCTTCTCTTCAAACACAACGCCTTTGGAGCATAAAATGAGATTAACTAATTGATGGAGAGAATCGCCAAATAAAACGTAAACAAACACTCCAGATTGAAGATTCTGTTATTCTATCTAATATTTTTCCGGATAATATTTGCTCGTAGATCCTTAAATTGAAAGTAAT